>NZ_JBMPOQ010000009.1:0-177642 GCF_049340505.1 Undibacterium sp. Dicai25W
CTCTCAACGGGAGGACACCTGTTGAATACCGATTATTTCATCAACCTCAAAACTCTAGTAATACATGGCACTGATTGGGGGAGGTTTACAATTGAGCTTGGAGAGATTAAATTTTATTGGAACTGAGGTACTTGGAGTCAAAACCGACCAACTAAGATTGGACCTTCTAGAGGCATTCAAAATCCATGGTGAGTAACGTGCGAGACGAAATAAGGAGAATCGTGAGCAGATTACCCTACCAAATGCCGATAATTGAATAGAGATAAATAGCTTTTCGAATTTTAGAACTACAAGGGCAAGGTGCAAAAAAGTCTTAAGTACACTAAAAAAAACTCCCGAACGTCAGGGAGCCTGCGAGCCAAAGGCTAGCAATAAAAGAAGTAAATAATGAATTTAATCATTAAATAAATCCAAATCAATCCAACGATGATTAACAACAGCGGTATTAACGTGAGGAAAAGCAGCGCTTTAAAAATAGCCATGCTTATACTCCGTTATGAGACGCAACTTTCGCATCGAGTTTTTTTAATAATGTTGACGCAGTAACCGAAGGCGGACTATTAGATGTATTGACCTCAGTAAAAAATTCCTCGACGATTTCTGCCACCTCATCATCGCCCTCCTCAAACGCACTATTAGCAAAACCAACTTTGGCTGCTAAATCTAATGCCTGTTGATCATAGCCAACCGATTTTCGTTGAGCGTCAACCTGCTTTGCCTGTGAAATAGCTTCCTCTAGAGTTAGACCATCCCGAACCGTCAAGTCAACAAAGTAGATTGCTGATCGATAAGATTGCGTTGTACTTTTTGCTCTTAGTTTTAATTCAAGTGGCATACTCGATAGCAAACATCCCGATACAGCTTGGTAGTAACTGAGTCTGGCCGCCAGAGTTCTAATGCTGTTATAGCCCGTCGTCCTAAAGATAAAAGTTCCTAATTCTTCAGTGTCACCGATTTGTACGTTTAAACGGCCATAGGGCTTGCATAATCCGCTTTTGGCAAGCTCGCATGCGCTTGGAGAAGGGCAGTCAATAGTTACGATACCATTGCTTGTAAAACGCCTACAAGTCTCTCCATTGCCAACGCAAATAGGTCTTCCTGTATTACGATCAAACATACTATATTCAGCCCTTAAATTAAGATCAGGATCGTTAAACAAGAGACGAACTGGGATCGAACGGATTTTGCCATTACCTGTTTTGCGTAGGCTTTCATCAATTGGATGAGGAACCCAGCCGTCTTTATTTTGTACCTGAGAGGTAATGGTGAACTGGTCATCCTTTTCAGGAATTCGCTTACCATTTCTCTCAACAACTTTTCCTATAGAAATTCGCCCAAGTACAGGCGGCGTTATTGCTAAACCTTTTATCATGATAAATACTCCTTGAAGAGAATGCTGCCCATCCAAGCACTAGACATCGGACAGGCAGCACAAAACAACTCACAGCTGAGTGAGTATTGGTGTGAAATAATGGGATTAGATTATTTAATGCGAGGTAATCAAGAACCGGCGAGCGCCAGGCTTAGTTTTGAAGTAGCGTTGAATAAGATCTGGTTGATCTAGAAGCAGATTTTCCATATCTATGACCTGGCCATCTTTGCTCTTTTTGTAGCTTACTTTGCCAGTTTCAAACTTAGCATAGCTTGCATCCCCCATTCGTTGCTGAACACGCTGCTTTAACTTAGCTTCAATCTTTTCACGATTGGCGATATCAGTACGTAAGTTAACCAAGTCTGCAAAGACTGAAGACATTTCAACGTCTTGGCTGAAATCAACCGTATTGCCAGCATCTGAGGGATATAAACAGCGTAACGCTTGTTCAGCAGACTCACTACCATCAGCTGGTGGTGCTGTGTCAGTTTCTACGTAATGCCAGAACTGACGCTCTAGCGATATCAAGCGATCTATTAAAGCATCGTCTCGATTTATCCTGTAGATACGGATTTCCTGCCCACAGATGAGAACGCAAACATCAGCCGAGGCTTTGCCAGTGACTGCAAGTTGATGTTGAACCTGTAACTGAACGTATTCCGGAACGCCGTCTCTCCAGAGTCGAGCACCAAACTCACCAGCCGTTTTGCATTCAAGTATTTGTACGTCTGGCGCTCCTATGACCTCACGATCAATGTTTGCTAGCATCCACGGTTTGTCCGCATCAGGATGCTGTAGAACAGCGTTAATACGCCGCACTCGATTGCCAGATTGCTTGGTGTAGTGAGCAGCTACGATTGGTTCTAACAAGGTCCCCCAATACATTGGGCTTGTCTCGTCCTTAGGATCAATTTTAGGTAAGCCCGAATCTCTGCCTGTTTTAATTAGCCATAATTCCAACTGAGACTGATACGGATTTAAACCAACTGCTGCAGCAGCATCAGAACTACCTATGCCATTTTTTCGTATATCGAGCCAATCATCTCGGCTTAGATTATTAGTTTTCACTAGTTTCAACGCAGGTCGATTTACGGATATTTTCGAGACCCTTTCTGCATAAATCATTTTCTTCTCCTTAAATAGAAAAAAGCCCAGTAAAGTATCAACTAGACTGGGCTTACTTGAGGTAAGACAATTTACGAGACCAATGACATCGCCTGTTCTAGAGCTTTTTGCTTTAACGTTGCTCCGGCGCCAAACCATGCTGAATCAAGACGATAGTCGTTTGTGCGTGCACGCTTTTGATGATCAACGTACTCAGTAACAGCGTTCAATAATCCAAACGCCGTCCCTTTTGCCGATGAAAGCTCAGCACCTCTGCCACGGCCATCGAATAATTCCTGAACTTGTTTCATTGCTCGTTCATTGGTGGTCGTGGTACTTAAGCATTCAGTACTGTTAAATAGACGGAAGATAAAATCACTAGATTCAGAATGATTTACCTTACGGTTTGAAAGTGCTTTCATCTCGTAAATAAACGTCTCCCAAGTAGACACAGATATTCCTAAACGTAGTTTGACTTTGTTGGCATCAAAGGACGTACTATGGGGAATTTTCACTGCTCCGGCTTGGTCTCTAAGTGCAATATTGAGGGTATTGTTGCAAACCACTCTTATCGAAGTGAATTGGGCAGTTGTGGCTAGCGTCCCATCGCAAGCAGTGGCAAGAAGCAAATAGGCGTTAATTAAATCATTGCCTTTAATTATTGCTCCTTGATTTGTTTTTGCAAGTGCCCAAATTTTTCGGCCTCCTTTTAAAACTCCTGCCGTTTCTAGCTCGTAACCACTAACTTCTGTTAGATCACGGTAAAACTCAAGAATAGTCTTCGGCTGCACTACTTGATAACGTTTGCTGACAACAGACAATGGAGATTTATTGTCTGATCGATAGAGAACTTTCTGGTCTGAAAATAAATGAATTCCATGAGGACTATTTGTGGTTTCTTCAATGAAGCTTACTGGTGCTTCTTTGATCTCGAAGCACAGTCCTGACTGCTTTTGCCATACTTCAATAGGTTGTTTTGCTAAGAGCTGGTTGCCTAAGCCATGCCAAGGTGTGCTGTTTGCATAAGCAATTGACTCGATTAAATGTGACATGGTTATGTTCCTTTTTAAGTATTTGAAAGACGAGATTGAGCCTCTGCAACATCTATGCAGATAAGCGTAAAGGACGAAGATTATTTAGTAGGGGCTAACGGGGAGATATTGCTTTGAACGTAGTTGGCATGCTTGAAATTTCTTAGAGGTAATCTAATTCAGAATTGCATTCTTCATTTCTGCTTTGCAGATGCCGATTCAAGTATTCGGATAAGAACCGAAATAGTGTCGAAATTGCTTCGATCAAAATGATAAGAAAAAAGCTTTTAGCAGATTGATTCATATTTGCTCCCTGTGGTGTTTGAAGATGTAGATAAATAACTACATTTTTCTTATACCAAATAGAAGCATTCAAATTGAACCAACTGATTTTTGGCTGGCTAACTAGGATAATTGGCGCATTTATTTTTCTAATTTTGCGTCAATTTTTTTGACTCTTTGCTGTATAAACACCGTCTGCAGGGAACTTGAATATTGGTGTTTATGAGTTTGTTTGGTGTAGACTACTAATAATTCTGGATGTGTGTTTGTTCAGAATGGCGCTTCAGATTTTGTAGCGATTTTGTATCCGAAAACTTTGTGTGGTCGCTAACTTCTTGATTTAACAACGATTATTGTCAATCGTGCAGAAGGGATAATTTTCTGCCGGAATGCCCGCTTTTGTCAGTGCATTAAATAAAGTAGATTTGCCGACGTTAGGCAGGCCGACGATGCCGCATTTGAGACTCATAGTATGTCCTTGTGCGCCTTAGGGAGCACGATAAATGTGCCTGTCGGCGTGAGGCAGACAGGCAAAAAAGCCGATAAGATGGAATTAACCCGCTATTTTACCGGAATTGGCGTCCATTCTGACCCGCAGACTGCTGATTCGCTGTAAATAAGCCAGTAAGAGTCCGCCTGCCACGGTCAGTCCGAGTACCAAGCCTATCCAGAAACCTTGCGCTGCCATAGGTGTATCCGGGTGCCACGGCATCCAGTCTGGGGCCAGACCAAGCACACTGCCGATAGGCAAAGCAAAGCCATAAAACGCCATTAAATGGATTAACATTGGCGTTCTGGTGACTTTATAACCACGAATCGCGCAAGAAGTGGTGACTTGCGCCGCATCAGATAGCTGGAAAATAGCCGCGAATAACAATAGATGGGCAGTCATTTTTTGTACATCAGGGTCGCTGGTGTAGGCCGCAGCGATCAGGTCTCTGAAGACCATGATAAAAGTGGCTGAAATAATCGCAAACGCCAGACCAATACCAACCCCGACCCAAGAGACAAAGCGCGCCCGTTGCGCATCACCTTCGCCCAGCGTCTGGCCGACGCGCGTGGTCAATGCGATACCGATGCTTAACGGCACCATGAACACCAGCGAAGAAAAGTTCAGTGCAATCTGATTAGCTGACACCGGTATCACGCCAAAACGGGCGACCAGCAACCCCACCGCACCAAACGCGGAAACTTCAGCGAAGTAGGTCACGCCGATCGGTAAGCCGAGTTTGAGCATGGAGCGAATTTCACTCCAGACCGGACCTTCTGCGTGGGTAAATGGGTAGGTGGCGCGATACACATCGGCACGGCGTATCCACAGCAGCATCGCCACCAGCATGAGCCATAAACCCAGGCCAGTCGCTACTGCACAGCCGGTGGCGCCAAGCTGCGGCATGCCTAAATGGCCGTAAATAAAAATCCAGTTGATCACAATATTAAAACCCAGCCCGCCAAGCGCAATCATCATGACTGGCTTAGTCTCATTGAGACTGGTGGTATAGCCATACAAGGCCCGGTACATACCAAACGCGGGCAAGCCAAGACTGATTACATGCACGAATTGCGAGGCTTTTTGATTGACGACCGCATCAATGTGCAGATGATCAAAAATTAAGGTTGCTGCATTCAGTAACAGGCAGGCAATCAGACCAACGCCAAAACCCATCCACAATGATTGGCGTATGGTGTGTGGCATTTTATTGAGGTTATTGGCGCCAACTTCATGTGCCACGACGGCATTGACGGCCATCATGATACCCATCACGGTCACCAAAATGATGGACCATAAAGAAGCACCTAATGACACTGCGGCCAGCTCTTCCGCGCTTAAATGCCCCGTCATCGCCACATCAGAGACGCCCATGCCGACGGTAGCGAGTTGACCAATTAAAACAGGCCAGGCGATTTGCCACAGGGCGGCGGCTTCAGTGCGGATACGGGTTTTCATAGGAAATTAATACTTTTTTTTCAGAACAGCGCGCTAGCTTAACCTATCGTCTCGCGAAAAAGGGGAAGTGTCACTGATATCGCTTATCTGATTGCGTTGATGGCATGACAAATCAGCAAAAAAACAGATCAAACGTTCTTGACATGCAGAAATTCTATCCTAAAGTGATATCACTTTGATTTCATTGTGAGATCTGATAGCAGAATAGCTTTGCGATCAAGGTGGTAAACCCTTAGATAAGAAGAGTAAGAAGAAAAATAAATTCCCCTGGAGTAATCATGAATAACGTGAATAAAAGTGCTGAACCAGCATCACATTCAGCAAACCTAGCAAACCCAGCAGGCATTAAAAGAATACTGCTCAAAGAAACGTAACCTGTCGTTAATACGGGTACCTTGTATAACTAAAAATAAATTTTAAAAATTAAAAATTAAAAATTGGCGAATAAAATGTCTCATCCTTTCTATGAAGAAAAACAGTATTTGAAAGTACTTTGGATCACTGCGCCATTACTGGCTGCCTTTTTCATCTGGCAATTTACCAGAGGTGAGTTTTCCGCTTTTGCTGGACTGATGAATGGTAGTGGAAGTTGGCTCTTTCCAGCGTCTTTTATGTTAGTCATTGTTATCCAATTAAATTTCGGAATGATGAAGATTAATGTTGACGAAGAATATTTACGCTGGCAGTTCGGCTTGTTGACTCTGCCAACGTGGAAAGTCGCTTTGAATGACATTGCGGATATAGAAATCGTTGATCTACGTTGGTATGAAGGTTATGGCATCCGTCTGACGACCAGCGGTATGTTGTATCGTGCGTCAGGTTCCCAGGCACTACGTGTGGTTCGCAAAAATGGCAAAAGTTTTCGCCTGAGCAGCACCGATCCACAACGCCTGCTCAGTTATATCCAGCCGCGTCTCAACAAATAACGATGGCCAGTCCAGGTAAAAAATCGTTTGCATTGCGTATCGATCCTGCCCTGTGGGCAGAGATCGAGCGTCTTGCAGCGCAAGAGTTGCGCAGTGCGAATGCACAAGTGGAATACATGTTGCGACAGGCATTAATCCAACGTGGGCGTCAGGTGCCGCCAGCATCAGACGATCCAGATGAAGCGGCGCGATAATACAGAACTGATGCCGTATTAAAAATTTAAAGCCTGCACTTTTTGCATGTCTGGTTTTGTGATGAATGCGATCAACTCATCACGCATTCTGGCGCTTTCTGCGATCGCTGTTCTCCATGCTGTCATTCGTTGCTGGTGATTGGTTCCGTAATAGAAGAAATCTTTACGGTCCGGTAATTTGCCGCGTGGCAGGCTGCGCAGGAAGTCTTTCGATGGCGAAACCATGATCACATTATCGAGCCAGTGTCGATGTTGCCAAGTGTGCGCTCGTCGCCACGGCAACGACTTATCTAACCATCCCGGAACAATGTGATCCGTAAAGTGCGGATACAACACTAATTCGCTATTGCCGCGAGCATTTTTTTCCGGCAGACGCGAGTATGGCAAAGCAAGATGGTAATCAATGATGCCGCCGTCCCAATACGTTCCTGCTGGTGTATGTGGAATATTTTTGACTGGCTCCATAATCAAAGGTAAGGTACCGGACGCTAACAAAGCCGGTGCCAGATTATCGACGCCAAGAGCACAGAATTGGGTCTCAAAGCTGTCAAATTTTGCTTTTAGCCAAAACAGTGGATCACGCGCATCGCCAATGACTACTCTATCCAAATGCTTCGCTAAGCGTGAGCGCGAAGCCAGATTGGCAAACGTTGCAGCCACAAATCCCAGCTTAGCTTTGGCTTCAGAGTTTGGTGCATTTAAGGCCCCACGCCCACGATTTGTCATCAAATGCAGACGGTGTAACGGCTGCTGTACAATTTCACTTTCATAACCGCCGATGAAGGCTTGCAACAAGCTTTGAATTTCTTTGGTAACGTCATTGGCGCTTGGTTTTTCCGGATAGCTTTGTTCGCAATATAAATCCGCCAACCGCTGAAATGCAGCGACCGGATCAGCGCAACTCGCTGCCGCCATACGCCAAGACCCTATCGATGCACCGATCAGGCTACGTTCACGCGGCGCAGCTGGCAACCATTCGCCGAAGAGCCACTGGTCTATCCCTTGCAAAATCAAACCTTTAGGGCCACCAGCGGCGGCTGGTATCACCGCCACATCTTGTGCCTGCAAGCCGTGTTCTTGCAAATGAGCATACGCTGCTTTACCAGCATGGATTTGGATTGCTGAACTCATAGTGTGACATTCAATAACATTGAAGTGAAACAATGCCCGTGTGCGATATTGCGATCAAACAAGGGCGTTCGCCCTAGGCATTACTTTGTTGTGTGCAATTGCATCATCGCTTCTGGAAATTTACCTTCCGCCAGCAAGGGCAAAATATCCATGCTTTTAGCGATAGCTTCATCGATCAAGGGCTGTTCTTCTTTGCGTGGTCTGTGCAATACAAAATCGGCCACGCCTTGCTGCAAATTCAAGGTACGTGGATGACCGATACCGATGCGTAAGCGCCAGTAGTCTTGCGTCCCCAAGGCAGCGGTAATATCTTTTAAACCATTATGACCGCCTGACGAGCCGCCTTTTTTGAGCTTCGCAATGCCCGGCATGATGTCGAGTTCATCATGCACAACTAATACTTCATCCGGCGTGATTTTATAAAAGCGACACAGCGCTCCAACCGATTGCCCGGACCGATTCATATACGTCTGCGGTTCTAACAACCAGACTTCATTGCCAGCGATACGGGTTTTACCAACGAGCGCATTAAAATTTTTATCGCGTTGCAAGCTCACCGGAAATTGATCCACCAGCCAAAAACCCGCGTTGTGGCGGGTTTGTTCATATTCAGGGCCAGGATTACCCAGCCCTACGATCAAACGAATAGACATGTTATTGAGAATTTTTTAAACTTACTTTGACAGATTTAAGACTTGTGCTTTTTGAGCAGTGGCAACAAATATTTACCTGTCACGCTATCGGCATTTGCAGCCACTTCTTCTGGCGTTCCGCTCGCGATAATCAAACCACCACCAGCACCACCTTCTGGCCCCAGATCAATCAGCCAATCGGCGGTTTTAATCACGTCCAGATTGTGTTCAATAATGACCAGCGTATTGCCCTGATCGCGCAAACGATGGATCACCTTGAGCAGCAGGGCGATATCGTGGAAATGTAAACCAGTCGTTGGTTCATCCAGAATATACAAAGTGCGACCAGTATCGCGCTTTGATAATTCGAGTGACAATTTTACGCGCTGCGCTTCACCGCCTGACAGTGTGGTCGCACTTTGACCAAGGCGGATATAACCCAGACCCACGTCCAGCAAGGTGTGCAATTTACGCGCAATGATAGGGACTGGTTTAAAGAATTCATGCGCATCTTCTACTGTCATTTCTAGTATCTGATGGATGTTCTTGCCTTTGTATTGCACTTCCAGCGTTTCGCGGTTGTAGCGTTTGCCGTGGCAGACATCACAAGGTACATACACGTCTGGTAAGAAGTGCATTTCGACCTTGATCACGCCATCACCCTGACAGGCTTCGCAACGACCGCCTTTGACGTTGAACGAGAAACGCCCCGCGCTGTAGCCGCGTTCTTTCGCCATCGGCACAGTCGCAAATAAATCGCGTATCGGTGTGAACAGGCCCGTATAAGTTGCCGGGTTAGAGCGTGGTGTACGACCAATTGGTGCCTGATCGACGGAGATCACTTTATCAAAATGTTCCAGACCACTGACGTGCTCAAATGCCGCAGGTTCCGCCTGTGAACCATACAAGTGACGTGCCGCAACGTGGTACAGCGTGTCGTTGACCAGCGTTGATTTGCCTGAACCAGAAACACCTGTCACGCAAGTCAGTAAGCCAACTGGCAGATTCATGGTGACGTTTTTCAGATTATTTCCACGCGCACCGGCGATCACTAATTGCTTATCGGGATTGCTGACGGTGCGTTGTTTTGGTACGGCGATTTCTAATGCACCACTCAGATATTGGGCGGTTAAAGAACGTTCGCTTTTCATAATGTCAGCAAGCGTACCTTGTGCAATGATTTCGCCGCCATGTACACCAGCACCCACACCCATATCGACCACAAAGTCGGCACAGCGAATGGCGTCTTCATCATGCTCAACCACCAGCACGCTGTTGCCGATATCACGCAAATGTTTAAGCGTGTCGATCAGGCGGTCATTATCGCGTTGATGCAAACCGATTGAGGGTTCATCCAACACGTACATCACGCCAGTCAGACCAGAGCCAATTTGCGATGCCAATCTGATCCGTTGTGCTTCACCACCCGACAAGGTGTCGGCACTGCGATCGAGCGACAAATAATCGAGGCCCACATTGTTCAAGAAAGTCAGACGGGAAGAAATTTCTTTGATAATACGATCTGCAATATCGCGCTTCGCACCATGTAATTTCAGGTGTTCAAAGAAATCCAGTGTCTGGCGCAAAGGCATGGCGCTGATATCGTAAATCGCTTTTTCTTGCTTGCCTGTACCAACCTTGACGTAACGTGCTTCAATGCGCAAACGCGCGCCGTCGCAGGACGGACATTGTTTTTCGTTGATGAATTTAGCGAGTTCTTCTTTGACTGCCATCGAATCGGTTTCGCGATAACGGCGTTGCAAATTATTGACCACGCCTTCAAACGCGTGTTCTTTGACGACCGCGCGGCCTTTTTCATTGATGTACGTGAATGGAATTAATTGTTTGCCTGAACCATGCAAAATAATTTGCTGCGCGGTTTCAGGCAATTGTTCAAACGGCGTGTCGATATCAAAATCAAAAAACGCGGCCAGATTGGAGAGCATCTGGAAATAAAATTGATTGCGTCTATCCCAACCTTTTACCGCGCCGCTGGCTAGTGACAAATTAGGAAACGCGACAATACGCTTAGGATCAAAAAACTCTATATGCCCCAGACCATCACATTCCGGACAAGCACCCATAGGGTTGTTGAAAGAGAACAAGCGTGGTTCTAATTCTTGCAAAGAATAGCCGCAAGTCGGGCAGGCAAATTTGTTCGAAAACAATTGCTCGTGCTTGCTATCCATGTCCACCACCAGGGCGCGACCATTGGCGATGCGCAAGCAGGTTTCAAATGACTCTGCCAAACGTTGTTTGATCTCTTCTTTGACCTTGACCCGATCAACCACCACGTCAATCGTGTGCTTTTCGGTTTTCTTTAATTTTGGTAAGTCATCGACTTCGTAGATTTTGGCTTCATGCGTGCCACTTTGCACACGGAAGCGGATAAAACCTTGTGCCTGCATTTGTTCAAACAAATCGACATGCTCGCCTTTGCGATTCGCTACTACCGGAGCCAAGATCATCAGCTTGGTGTCTTCGGGCATCGCCAACACCGCATCGACCATTTGCGAGACGGATTGAGCCGCTAACGGGTTTTCTGGATGATCTGGGCAATAAGGCGTGCCGACGCGGGCATACAACAAACGTAGGTAATCGTGGATTTCGGTCACGGTACCAACGGTCGAGCGCGGATTATGCGATGTTGCTTTTTGTTCGATGGAAATGGCCGGTGATAAACCTTCTATCATGTCGACGTCGGGCTTTTCCATCAATTGTAAGAACTGACGTGCATATGCGGACAGCGATTCGACATAGCGACGTTGTCCTTCTGCATACAGCGTATCAAACGCTAGCGAGGATTTGCCAGAGCCCGATAAGCCAGTAATCACTACCAGTTTATTGCGCGGCAAATCGAGATTGATGTTTTTCAGGTTATGCGTTCGCGCTCCTCTGATCCTGATCAACTCGCGTTTCTGCATGAGTGCGATATCATCTGCGCCGAACTCAATTTCAGCTGGTTTTGGCGCTGCTGTGGCTTTTACGGCTTTTGGTCGTGTCGTCATAGTATTTAAAACTGCAAGTGAACTGCGTTTGATCCGAATTTGGGCGGGGACAATCAACCTGCTACTATAACGGTTTTTTGAAAATTACCGCAGACTCCTCTGCGCTTTCAACAAATTAGCCTGTACCTACCGGTTTTAAATATGACTTTAGCAACAAATATCAAGGACGCCAGTGATACACGGCAAGATATGGATGAAAAATCCGGCATGAGCCGTGCAGAAATTCGTTCTAGCGCTTCATTGGCTGCCATTTTTGCTTTGCGCATGCTGGGTTTGTTCATGTTATCCCCCGTATTTGCTATTTATGCAAAAAATCTCAGCGGCGGCAATAATCCGCTCTTGGTCGGGTTGGCGTTGGGCATGTTTAGTCTGGTGCAGGCGTTTTTCCAAATTCCTTTGGGTATGGCATCTGACCGCCTGGGACGCAAGCCTGTGATTGTTGCGGGTATGCTGATGTTTGTGATCGGCGCCGTCATCTGCGCAGAATCGACGAGTCTGTTTGGCGTGATGCTCGGTCGCGGCATCCAAGGCCTGGGCGCGATCTCTGCCGCCATCACTGCTTTAATTGCAGATAGCACACGTGAAGAACATCGCACCAAGGCGATGGCGATGGTTGGCGGCTCTATCGGCATCAGTTTTGCGTTGGCAATGGTCATCGCTCCGGTTTTGTTTGAAAGCGTTGGCATGCCAACCATGTTTGGCATGATGGCGGCGGCTGGCTTAGCGGCGATTGCTGTTGTGTTGTGGGTCACACCGGATGCGCCGGCATTACCAGCACAGCGTGTGCCGTTTTCAAACGTGCTAAAAAATCGCGAACTGATGCGTCTGAACTTTGGCGTGTTTGTATTGCATTTTGCACAAATGGCGATGTTTGTGGTGGTACCTGCAGCACTCGTGCGCGTCGCAGAAATCCCTCTGGCGCATCACTGGAAAGTGTATTTGCCAGTGATGCTGGTTTCTTTTGTCGCCATGTTGCCAGCGATTATTGTTGCGGAAAAGTATGCCAAAATGAAACAGGTGTTTCTCATTGCAATTAGCCTACTGCTCGTCGTACAGCTTGGATTTTGGCAATTCATGGAACATCCGGTGGCGCTGATTGCATTATTGTTTGGCTTCTTTATCGCCTTCAATACGCTGGAAGCAAGCCAGCCATCCTTGGTTTCCCGCATTGCACCACCCGCTGCGAAGGGAGCCGCCTTAGGCGTTTATAACACCTTGCAGGCGCTGGGTATTGCCTGCGGCGCTGCCGCTGGCGGCGTGATGAGCAAGTTTGCCAGCGCCCCGACGATCTTCGCTTTGTGTGCAGTCTTGACAGTTATCTGGCTTATAATCGCAGTCAACATGCCGGAAATACCTCGCCGCTCGGCACCACAGAGCGCAAAGCAGGTCTAAAGCCGCACACTATTCTTAAAAATTATCGGAATTAATCAGTAAAACAGGAGAAAACCATGGCATCCGTCAATAAAGTTATTATCGTTGGCAATTTGGGCCGCGATCCGGAAACACGTTATATGCCAAGTGGTGACGCAATGACCAGCATCACAGTAGCAACGACTGACAGCTGGAAAGACAAAGCATCTGGCGAGAAAAAAGAACAAACCGAATGGCACCGCATTACCTTCTTCGGCAAACTGGCAGAAATCGCCGGTCAGTATCTGAAAAAAGGGTCACAAGTCTACGTCGAAGGCAGCTTGCGTACACGTAAGTACACCGACAAAGACGGCGTAGAAAAGTACGCGACCGATATCAAAGCCGACAGCATGCAAATGCTGGGCGGTCGTCCAGGCATGGGCGGCGGCGCACCGATGGACGACAGCGGCTACGGCGGTGGCGCACCTGCCCCAGCCCCACGCCAGGCAGCGCCAGCACCACGCCAACAAGCGCCTGTGTCACGTCCGGCACCGAATTTCTCGGATATGGATGATGACATTCCGTTCTAAATAGGACGTTTTTAGAAAACGTTGATTAAAACCCCTGAAAGGCCTGTTTTTACAGGCCTTTTTCTTTTTCTTATAAAAAAACCGTTGATTAAGATTTTTCCGTTTTCCTACTTATTTTTTTGTTGATTAAAACTGTGAAAGAAGCAAAAAATTTTTATTTAAAAAGTTAAAAAAACACCTTGAATTCGATACTGTTTATTTATACAGTGGTTGAGATGGGTATTTCCACGTGGAAATATATAGAGGGGTTAATTATGACGACAAATAAAAATATATCTAAAAACAGTGTGTTCGAAGCAACGAAAAAATCAGGGAAATTTTCTAATCGGGTTAGTCATTTCGTTTTCTCTGATGGAGAGCGTTATCCAATGCTCTTAGATGTTGACGGTAGACCTGATTATTGGACAACCCTGTATATAACGGAAACACGTCGTACATCGGTACTTCAAACACCATTGAGCGTACTCTTCGTCATATTGTTCATTTGAACTTATGGCAAGAGGTTAACAATCGAGACTTGCTTTCTGAATTTAGCGAGGAACGGTTTTTAACAGATCAGGACATATCTTCATTACGCGATCATTCTTTGCTCAATACCCGTGCTGTGCGCAAATGGGTAAATAAAAAATTAAATATAAGTGCAATTAGACTTTCTGTTGCTCATCCCACCCGGAAAATTCCAATTGATACTGTCTTAAAGAGCTATGCATTAAGTCGCATTATTGATTTTGCAGATTATTTATCTTTCATCGCACGTGCAATGTTGAGGCAAAGGTCAAATTTCTCCGAGATTGAGCCTCGTATCATACAAATGAAGCAAAAAATCTTATCTCAAAAACCGAAAGGCTTTTCAGGAAGAAGTTCAAATTTTGATCCTGATACGAAAGCTCCGCCGGCGGAAATTTTTGAGCAATTCATTGTTGGCGCGCACTCAAAGATACTTAATTTAGTTACGCGGTCAAGGCGACATTTGCTAAAGTGGCTGGTGAACACCGCGAAATCTTTAAAGCACCCAAAACAGGTGATGGCACCAAAAACTCAGCCAAAGGTTTGGTCGCGGTATATAAAAACGCGCAAGGTGAGTTCTATCTGAAAGACCAGGTGAGTTGGAACGAAGTCAATCACTGTGAATTGGTTCCTGTATTTGAAAACGGCTGTTTGCTCAACGAGGTGACGCTTGCAGAAATTAGGGCGCGTTTACCTATTACAGATACAGTTAATTTGAATTGATAAATTATGCCCAAGCATGTTATTTAGCAAGCTAAGGATTTAAGGATTCGATGATAAATAAGTTTCGTTCGAAAAAATAAAATTTGGAGGTACTTGAATGACTTTAAATAATCCACGCAACATTTTTGTTTTGTTATTAGCAGAAATGCTTTGTGTATTTTCGCTTCACTCAAATGCTCAAGATCTACCTGTACCTGCAAATGAAGCTGCAAATGCTAGCAAAAATAAGATAAATAAATTTGATCCTCCGTACACATTTACTGCAGATCAATTGTGGGAAAAGTTGCTGAATGTAGCTGCGAGTTTTCCTGATGGACTCACTCGCACCAATATAGATAAGATTTTTTCCACGAGTTTGGAGAGGGAAGCTTATTCAAACCCACAAATATCCAAATATGAAACTGAAGCCTGGCAGGTTTCGCAGGGAAAGGATTGGTTTTTTTCTATGGGCGCTGTTTTGAAAAATCATAAGGCTATCAGCTTTAGTTTTTCTTGGAGAGACGGTCCTCTCGTGTTGCCACCTAGAGGTATGTGCATACCAATGAAAAAAGTGGAAAGCACCTTATTAAAGTATGGTTGGGAATCGACTTCTAAACTTCGAATGTATCCGCAGTATTGGGTTGATTATCATTTTATTAAGTATATGCACGGTTCAATGCGTATTACTTCAGATGGAGACGGTGACGCCGCTTGTCTCTTAGATTTTTTTATAGTTAATAAATAATTGCCGGACATGTTTCGAAAGGTTCGGTAGTAAAATTTTTTAGAGATTGGGATGGTGACCAAATGCGAAATTTTAGATTGCGTCTATGTGTCATAATGTATTTTTTTGCAACTTGTTGGATTTTGCCGGGAAACGTAGCAATTTCCGGTGAAATATTTGAGCAGGTTTTGAACTCGAAAGATATCGTTGTCGCACCACACGATCCATTGTTGAAGTGTGCATATGAAGATAAAAAATTTCAAAATGCAAGAAATCTAATTGAAAAAACAGAAGAATTTAAAAATATGCAAAGCCGAATACAAGAGCCTTTTCGTGTAGCTTATTTGGAAAAAGCAGTAGATAGCCCAATTGAATATCATGGAGTTTGTTTTGATAGTGTAACTGTTTATGTCGATAGAAAAGAAAAATTTGAGCTTGTTCTTTCATTCGTTGTAAATCGCAATACTCATCAGATATATTTGCAAGATTTAAATGGTACTTTTCGGCATATTATTAAAAAGTAAATTTGTAACCCTCCCGTAAAATCAAGCCATGCATAACTAGAGTTCTTGAGGCAAACTTATATGCCAAAGGAGAACAGAAATGCGTAAGAGCAGATTTACAGAGACATAGATCATTGGAATATTGAAAGCAGTTGAAGCTGGTAGATTGGTCAAAGATGTTTGTCGGGAACATAGTGTTTCTGAAGCGACTTATTACCAATGGAAATCTAAATATGGCGGTATGGAAGCAGCCGACGTAAAGCGCCTCAAAGACTTGGAGGAAGAGAATCGTAAGCTCAAAATGATGGTTGCTGATTTATCGTTAGAGAACCATGCGTTTAAAGAGGTGATCGGTTTAAAGCGCTAACCCCGAACCAGAAACGGGATTTCGTCAAACAACTGCAAGAGGTTGGACTTAGCCAGCGTCAGGCTTGCAAAGCGATGCAACTCTCACGTTCAAGCATGAGCTATCAGCGGCGGATGGTACCGGATGACGACATCATTGCAGTTTTGCAGGAATTGGCAGAACGTTTTCCGGAACGGGGATTTGGCAAGTATTTTCAGTTAATAAGGCGACGTGGCCACACCTGGAATCATAAGAGAGTTTATCGCGTTTATTGTGGACTAAAGATGAACCGGCGACGCATTGGTAAAAAGCGACTTCCAACAAGAGACCCGCAGCCATTGGCAGTACCTGGGGAAATCAACAAGAGTTGTCGCGGTCATTTCTTCAAATGTGTTGACGCACACCGAATATTGGCTGTATAAGCTACGGCAGGTGTCTAAATTTACTTTGCATTTGATCTACAAAAACGATTTAGACAACGTAAAGTTGATATCAATGAATTTCAAGTCAGGAAACTGGCATCGTTTAAAACTCAAGTTAGAAAATTTTCTAAAATTTGAGAGTCTCGAATCTGCAACAGATTTGAAGAGATAAAAAATAAATTTGGATTGTGCAAGTGATCAAGATTGTCTTATTGCTGATAAGGCAAAGTGTAAAGAATTTGATGCATTTTCAGTTTAAAATACACAAAATGTAGTTTGAAAATATAAGCATTTAAAAATTTTGTTATTTTAAATCAACACGTTATTTGAAATTAAAATTTACAAAATGACTATCAGGTATACATAACCGTTCTAGCGAGAACTTTCTTTAATTTGTAATTAATAAGCCCGTACGTCAATGACTGCGGGCTTTTTTCTTATTTACATTTTTATTTGCTTTTGATATCGCAAGTTATGTAAGAACTTTTGAAAGTGTAAATAACGATGTCGTATTCCGTTAAGGTCTCTAAATTTTCAACAGGTGAGAGGTTCGCCCACCTTATCGTTAACGATAACCGATTTCGCTTTTAAAAAGTTAATGCAACGGAACCCAGAAGAATGGGTTGTCATTTAAATATTTCTAGTCTATTGTTTGATGGTTATTTACATTGGTAATGTGATGGACAGAAGGTTGTTAGAAGATTTTTTGACAGACGCTTTTTGGCACAACGAAGACGTTCAGGCTCACTTCCAATTTTAAATTAGATTAAATCTGTAATTTTTTACGAGCTTTTAAATGATAGTTCCAAAATATTGGGCTGATGGTCGGGCGCAAGATCGTCGAAATGGGCGGCAAGTCACAGTTCGACGCTTTGGCTGGTCAAATACTAATCAAGATGAGGCTCAACAGAACGCTAATCAGAGGGCGTCTGATGCATTAAATCGGCTTTTGGCTGGCGAGACGCTTGCGCGATATGAGCCTAGGATTCCATATAACGGCGCGGATGGCGTTCCAATTCGAGAAGAGATTGTGAGTACAATCGGGGATGCGGTCATTACACGGAATTCATATGGTGCAAGGTGCCTCAATACGCCAAACGTATTATTTGCTGATATTGACTTTAATACGTCTCCATCACATCAGTTACTACGAATCGCTTTCGTATTCGTATTTTTATGTGCAATTGGAATCGCAGTTTTATTTCATTCAAAAATTTTAGGAGTTTCTCTCGCCTTTCTATCGCTCTTTTTAGGAAAACCTTTAGCTGGCGTTTTTAATCGTGCAAAATTGCGAAGTAAGGGGGGAGTAGCTGAGATAGCAAAAAGAAAAATAGTTAACTTCCTTGCCGCCAACCCAGATTGGAATTTGAGACTATACAGATCACCCGCTGGATTTCGAGTGATTGTGATGCATCAGCCATTTCTCGCTGATGATCAGCGAGCCGTATCGTTCTTAAACGAGATTGGCTCTGATCCTTTATACATAAAAATGTGTGCGCATCAGAAATGCTTTCGTGCGCGTTTAACTGCAAAGCCCTGGCGCATTGGTATTGAGGCACATTTGAAGCCACGTCCAGGAACTTGGCCGATTGCACCAATTCACACATCTAAGCGTAACGCGTGGATTGAAGAATATGAATCAGTAGCAAAATCGTTCGCTGCCTGTTCTTTTATAGAGGATTTGGGGAGCGGAGTAGTTGACCCATACGTGAATAAAATTCGAGATTTGCATGATGAATTGTCAGGTGCACTTTCTGGATTTCCAATAGCCTAAGGGTTAAATGTCTATTGAAGTATATTTGAAAATATTTTATAGGACTGCAAGAGGCGCATTGGAGTCACTGGCGATAGATTTAATTAACTGGTCAATTAAAGGTCTGAAAAGTTTAAATAACTTCGGCCGAATTGGCCTTTGATTCTCGATTTATTAACGGTTTTACTCACTCACACGCAAGGCTATTTACAGAAAAAAGTGCTCATAACCGTTTTGAGACCTAGTAGAGTTGATTCTGTAAACTATGTCCTGTAAGTCTATGATTTACAGGACATTTTTCTTATTTACATTTTTTTGATTTTTGCATTACCTAGTAAGCTGAAATGTAAACAAGAAAAAACGTAGCAGTATTATGCGTTTTTCAAAAAATTTATATTTCCAGAAGTAGATAGGCGTTCGCGATTCTTTTTTTCGTATTCAATCATGCTCGAAATCGTTAAATTAAGGGTAAGCGCTAAATTAACCCCACCTATCGCCCGGTTAACCCAACGACCTTAGGTCTCCAGGATCGCAATGTTCTCCCGCATACGCGTCCGCAGCGTCTCCTGCCATTCGGGCTCCAGCCAGTGAGCAACCACCTGGTCAAAACCCTTACTGATACGCGTCAGTAGTGTATTAAGATAGCGACTAGCCTCGTCACTGCTGTCGAAACCAAAACGACGGGCGTCGGCCAGTACTGCCGAGCGAGAAATATCGAAACGCCCGGTTGACAGCTGCAGCGTCAATGTCCGCGGTGTCTCAACCGGATTCGGTACGACATCGAAAGCCGGTGCCAGACGCCAGCGTCGTTGCTCGTGTTGGTACACGACTGCATGATTTCGGACATGGTCATCATCATTTCCGCACACTGCATTAAAGACCATTCTCCCAAACAGCTCGCGCCGGTCTTCCACAGGAGCTCCTATGATGCGCAGTTCCTCCGCCAGACGCGGATAGCTCCAAAGGTCTGTTTGCGTTAATTTGTCTGGATACTCCGCCTGTAGCAGCGAAGCTGCGCTAACACACATCAAGCGCCGGTCTCCAATTCGGTCATAGCGCAGCACGCGCACCGCACTGGTTCCCTCGGCGGCAGGATGCAGAACAGTCGCCGCGAAATCCAAACCACTCGCCGCCCCCCATTGCTGGCCGACATGTTCGAGACAAGGTATGTCAGCAATATCGCTGGCGATTCTAGGCTTGACCAGCCAGTACTGCCCCTCATCGTCGCGCAAGGTCGCCTTGGGGCGAGCGCCCCCTACACTGGCAGTCTGTACTAAGCGGCGGCGAAGTCGGATGTCAACTGCCGGCCGTTGCGCGCTCATAGCTGCCAGCTCTTGCACCAGTAGCGGTAGCTGGATTAACTTAGGGTAGGAAAGCTGCGCCACCGAGGGGGTGGGTTGTGTTCCTACGGCGAGGGCACCCCAGCGGTCAGCATTATTAGAAAGAATCAGATAGCGTGCCAGCAGCGTGTCTTCGGGCAGATTGTGCTCGCGCCGAAGCAGCGTCTGGCCCCATGAATCCGGACAAGCATCTCGCAGGACATCGTGCAGACCATTGTAGCGTGTCGCTGGCCGCTCGTCCTCCGGGCGGAAAGGCAAGTTGACCGGGTCTATCGCCCACGTGTGGCCTGCATCGACATAACTGGGGGCGTACTTGAATCTACCCGAGCCTGCAACGGGGCCAGCTAGATAGCGTCCGACCGTGACCCACTCTCCATTGTCTGGACGTTGCAAATAAATGAATAAGGGCTTAGAAGTATTCAGCATCTACTTCGCCTCCTCGTTCTTGTCGGCTGAGCTTTACTCTACGTTGGGGAGCGTCGGACCACAGGGCGGGTGCTAGCACAGGTATAGCATCCTCAAACACGCCCAAAATCAACAATGCAGCGAGGTAAGCGCCAGCAGCTGTACCTGGGTCGCCTCGTTCCATACGGCGCAAGGTAGCCTCAGAAATACTCATTCGCACGCACAAGTCGGCTGCCGTTATGCGCTGGCGTAAGCGTTGCGTGTGGATGCAGCGCCCCCACGTGCTCAGTCGCTCCCGTACCAAAGTTGGCACCGTATCCACGTTCAAGAGCTTTTTAGGCATACGTGAATCCCCTCATAAAAAATGTATTATAGAGCATAATATGATTTTTATGAGGGTTTATCGATTTAGTGATAAGCCATGCTTGATACGAAACGAAGGGCTTTTATATTTTCTGAATGTTTTTTCGATCAGAGGCAGAAACCGGATTGCCCAGCGGTTGATGGCGGAATGGTCGACAAAGGCGCCACGTTCTTGCATCGTCTCTTCGAGATGGCGGTAGCTGAATGGGTAAGCTGCATACCAACGAATACAGACGGCTATCATTTCTAATGGAAATCGCATTCGTTTCGCGTCAAGCATGGCTTGGTACCAATTTAAAAAAGGTGCTGAGCTTAACCGACTTCGCTTTTAAAAAGTTAATGCGACGGAACCTAGAAGAATAGGTTGTCATTTAAATATTTTTAGCCGACTGTTTGATGGTTATTTACGTTGATTAAAAATGTGAAAGAAGCAAAAAAATTTTTTATTTAAAAAGTTATTGCGACAGAACCCCCGCAGCGGGAGCAAATGGCTGGATAGCCTTCACATGGCGATCCGCGACCCTTTTGAAGTCTTCAGATATACGAGGATCGTTGATTACGTCCTGCCAAAATTGAAGCGCCATATCATAACACTTCGATAGATGCCTCAACTCCACTCGACCCATGTAGACTGGTAGCCAGTCTCGTTCAATAATCTCACCGTGAGAATTGGGACGATATAGCATTGGAAGCATGTCATATGCATTCAGCAATCGGTGCTTGCGTTCAAATGTCCATGAGACTGCGATATTTCCATGGTGCTTATCAGTGTTGCCGATGAATGAACCGAAAAGGTCGAGTATTTCCACGGTAATAATGTCTTTTCCAGAAAGCTCTCCGAGTCGGCCAAGCTCACGGGCGACAGCTGTCCAGTTCTGATCCATCATCCCCAGATCACCATCCAATGCGGAGAAAGTAGCTATCGGAAGCCGTCCTCTCAACCCGACTCGATCAAACCGAACAACCTCCAAAAAAATCCGAGAACCCAATTCGAGAATTGCGGTTTTTGCTGCGGCGATACCATTGCGCGCCAGAACTTGTAATGCCAAATGCTCAGATATGAGCAAGTCTCCCCAACGTCGTCCGGAAGGAGTATCAACTTGCGGAGAGAATTTAACTATAACGTGCTCAACCAACATCCCATCATCTTCGCGACGGATCACGGCAGTGAACTTAGGCTGCTCGCCACCTGCGGATGAGCCCGGAGGCTCGCCTTGCATGGAGTCGTCCGCCATCCCAGGGTAACGCACAGCGCGTTCCTTAGCCGGTATAACTTGCTTCTCTAGCGTGGCAAAAGACTCAATGTACCTAGTATATGACTCGTTCCCTAGAATGAGGTCTCCTGCTGCATTTTCACTGCGCCGAGAAATGTATTTCAATACCTGTTCATCCGTCCAATGTAGGATGTTGTCTGGTAAATCCAAGTCCCGGTTTCTTCCCGGCTCCATGCGCCCCAAAAATCCTTGAGGACGGAGGTCTCGGGTGAAAAATGGCATACCCCTAAACACGCCATAACCGCTCCCCTCCAAGGGAATCATGGCGTAAAACTCGCCTTGAAGAACGTCCAAGTATCCAATGGGTGCAAGCCCTCCCTCCTCGGATACACGGAAAATAGGAATAGGGACATCGACCCCCTGGACGTGACGTCTCAGAGCATACTGTCGCGCCTTACCCGCCCCCAACACCACCCCGTCGCGTACAGTTGCCCATTGACGAGAGAAAGTTGGTTGACTGATGTCAAGTTCTCTCAGAATGGACGGCGTTTTTGCAGGTCCTACCTTGAGAAAATGTTGCAATCTTTCAATTTTTTGGATTTTAGCCACGATGTTTTCAAAATTCTATGAATAGAAAAAATCAGCTTTTTTCTATAGGAGAAACTCAATTTTTGAATACTAAAATGAATACTAAAATGAATAGTATTGCGAATGAAATTATCGTATCACAAAAGCGCTACGGAAGATACGACGCATCGAATTGGAACGGCGTTGTTTGTTGACGCGCACCGAATATTGACCAGACGGGGGTGCGTTGTTGCACCGATATTGCTCTAGACAATAAATCCTTACCCAAAAAAATTTTAGGAGGCGGTTTGCAAATTACAAGTGAAACACCCATCAAGTCGAAAACCGAATTCATTAGCCCCTCGGTCTGGCGCAACGGGAGGTGAAATACCAAACGTAACATCAACCCGGTTTCTATCGCCAGATCAGAATAGAAAGCCTGTCCACCTGGTGTGAGCCGGGGCGTCGCCCTCCAGTCAGCCATCGCTTCTTCCGTCACCCATAAAGTCAGATTACCACGCCGCCTCAGTCCAGCGTCATACTCCGCCCAGTTTTTCACCTGGTATTCCATTTTCGGGATATGGTGCCGACCTTTGGCGTTATGTTTATTGGGCATCAACAGCTTCGATTTATCAAAATCGGCACTTCACTCGATTGGCTGCGCATCCGTGCAACAACGTCTATCAAGCATGTCGTATCGCCATTTTTTTAAAGCGGTTAGCATGACTGATGTCACAACTTAAAAGTTAGTGCGACAAAACCTTAATTTAAACAAGGGTGTTTGAACTCATAGCCTTTAAGGGAGTAGCGAAAAGGGACTAAGTCACCGTGTCTAGAAAAATACCATTCGGAGCCTTTTCTCAAGAATACGTAGGAGTCTGTATATCGTTGCGGAGTAGTAATATCGTCCCATTCTATCTGTACCTGTAATTGGTCGGGAGCGATCAATTTCCAGCAATAGAAAGTTGAGTACACATACCGATCTGTTCCATTGCTTGCTTCCGGAAGTAAACGTAGTTGCTCGCGTGAATCGGGTAGTACATGCTTCAGAGAATCTTTGGAAGAATTTGCTGTAACTGTCCTTAATTCCATTGCAAATAGAGCAATCGAAGTACTCGCACTTTTAATCTCTGCTACAATTTTTTTCTCATTGTCCTTAACAAGAAATCCTTGTTTTATGAATTTGAAAGGCTCTTCTGCAAAGAATCCATTACGCTGTGTTTCGGATTGTGCCTCTGCATTATTCATCGCTGTCATTGATACGCTCAAAAAAAATATAGACGCAGCATACATACTAAAAAACTTTTTCATAAAATATTAACTCCAGTAGAAAATTGCTCCGCAAATAAACTCTTTCGAGAGCCGAAAAAATGGCTGTAATTTTATTTACACCATTGGATAACAATCGTGAATCCCAGCAGCTGCCCGTCGCTTGTCCATTCGCATAACCTTTATTAAAACAGAGCGACAGCAATAGCAATGACTGTTCTCATCATTGGACTAACTCGGAATTGTTTGGAAGCAATGACACTTCAAACTGTATTATTGTTTTTTTTGAAATATGATACTCACTGTACGGTACCAAAAAATAATATTTTTAGTATTGGTTCCGCATGAATTTGGGCGGCTGCAACAAGTTGTGTTCGTCGACGATGCTCACCTCAGTTAAAAAAATCGCCCGAGGTGAATGATGGGCACCCGGCGCAGACATATACCAACAAAGTATGCATAAAATGCAAAGCGGTTCACATTCAGGGGTCTAATAGATTTTTTTCAGAGTGGAAGGTGAGCATCATCAAATCTTCCGCTCAGGCTTGTCCAACAGCGCGTTAGTGCACAGACGCACCATCTCTATTTGTATAGCGTTTTGATTCTCAGACACTTCAAGATTGCCGGGAACCACATGCCAGATATCACGAACATACTCACAGGGCTTAGCACAACGGAAGCGCAGCGTCGTCTGCTCAGTGACGGGGTGAATGAATTGCCAACCGCGAGGCCGCGCTCACTGCTGGGGATAGCCTGGGCTATCGTGCGTGAACCGATGTTTATCTTGCTCATCGCCTGTGGCAGCATTTATCTGCTGTTGGGCAGCAGGCAGGATGCCGCTATCTTGTTGGGCTCAGTGGTAATCATTATGAGCATGAGTTTTGTACAAGAACGCAAGAGTGAACGTGCGTTGGAAGCATTGCGTGACTTGTCCAGCCCACACGCACTGGTGTTGCGCGATGGCGAGCAAAAGCGGATACCTGGTCGAGAAGTCGTACGCGGCGATATCATTTTTTTGACCGAAGGTGATCGCGTACCGGCTGATTTATTTTTGCTCGACAGCTTGGGCATGACGATTGATGAGTCCTTGTTAAGCGGCGAATCCATCCCGGTGCGCAAGGTGCCCGGCAGCGAAGCGATGCCCAGATTTGCGGCACCTGGCGGCGATGATCACCCGTACCTGTATTCGGGGACGCTAGTGGTGCAGGGTAAGGGGAAAGCGCGGGTTGAGGCGACCGGTGCTAAAACTGTTCTTGGTGGTATTGGCAAAGCATTATTCACGCTGGAAGCGGAACCCAGTCATTTGCAAAATGAGACAGCGCATGCGGTCAGAGTTATTTCTGTTTCCAGCATTGTTCTGGTTTTAGTACTGACGATATGGTACGGCGTTACGCGTGGCGATTGGCTGAACGGTATTCTGGCAGGTTTGACGATGGCGATGTCACTGTTGCCAGCAGAGTTGCCGTTGATTTTGACTATCTTTCTGGGTCTTGGTGCGTGGCGGATCGCCAGAAAGCAAGTGCTGACACGCCGCATTGCTGCGATTGAAATGCTGGGCGCTGCAACCGTATTGTGCGTTGATAAAACGGGTACCTTGACACAAAATCGCATGGCTTTGGCGCAGATCGTCGTAGAAGACCAGACCTATGTTTTTGGTGATTCAAGCTTGAAAACACCGGCGGATTTTTTAGAAATTTTTCATGAAACGCTGGAATTTTCTATGCTATCGAGTCAACGCGACCCCTTTGATCCGATGGAAAAAGCGATTCAGGAAGCAGGTCGTACCGCACTCGCTGGTACGGAGCATATTCATGATCTTTGGACATTGGTGGAAGAATATCCGCTGTCGCCGCAATTGCTGGCGATGTCGCGGGTCTGGCATTCTCCTGATCGCGTCGATTATGTGATTGCTGCTAAGGGGGCGCCGGAAGCGATTATTGATTTGTGCCATTTATCAGACGATGAGACGCGGCGAATTAACGCACAGGTCGATCAGGTCGCAGATCAGGGATTGCGCGTCCTGGCGGTCGCTAAAGCGAGTTTTCAGCAACATGCGCTGCCAGATATTCAGCATGATTTTGAGTTCAAGTTTCTTGGTTTGATCGCGCTGGCTGATCCGCTTCGACCCAGCGTCAGTGCGGCAATCTCACAATGTCATACGGCGGGTATTCGTGTCGTGATGATGACCGGTGATTATCCGGCCACTGCGACGAGTATTGCCCGCCAATGCGGTATCGCCAATGGCAGTGCCGTCATGACAGGAGCGGATCTCGATACGCTTGACGATGTGGAACTGCAAAAGCGCTTGGCGCAGGTCAATGTGTTTTGCCGCTTACAACCGCAACAAAAACTGCGATTGGTCACAGCACTTAAAGCCAACGGTGAAGTCGTTGCAATGACCGGTGACGGCGTCAACGATGCACCCGCACTCAAGGCGGCACATATTGGCATCGCGATGGGCGGGCGCGGCACCGACGTCGCGCGCGAGTCGGCAGCACTGGTGCTGTTGGATGACGATTTTAATGCCATTGTCGCTGCCGTCGCGCTCGGCAGGCGTATTGTCGATAATATCCGCAAGGCAGTTGTGTTCGTGGTTGCTGCCCATATCCCGATTGCTGGCATGTCGATGCTGCCAGTCATGATGGGATGGCCATTGATCTTGCTCCCTGTGCATATCGTTTTTTTTGAACTGATGATCGATCCGACTTGTTCTATCGTTTTTGAAGCGGAACCGGAAGAAGCTGATGTCATGAACAGACCTCCTCGACGCACCGATCAAAAAATATTTAATGCTGAATTGTTGATACTGGGGTTAAAACAAGGTGTGATTTTGTTATTGGTATTGCTGGCGGTTTATCTGTCGGCGCAATGGGCTGGATTGACTGTTGCTCAAGCACGTGCGCTGACTTTTAGTGGCATGATTGTCGGCGATATCTGGCTGATTTTGATCAATCGTTCGTGGTCATTGTCGTTACTGCAATCGGTGCGATTGCATAACCCGGCGTTGTGGAGTGTGGTTGGGTTCGCGTTGTTGATGTTGGGGCTGGCATTGTATGTGCCATACATGAGCGCATTGTTTCGCTTCGATGCACCACCGCTGGGGTATTTGTGTGTGACGATTGCGGCAGTCAGCGGGCTACTTGTGTTTTGTCATCAATTCATCCGTGCCAAGGCGGTTCAAGATTCAGCCTGAGGCGGAGTAAAAATTACTCATGTCGTAGTGCAACGATAGGATCCATGCGAGCGGCATTGCGTGCTGGAAAATAGCCGAAAAGTATTCCAATGCCCGCTGAGAATACCAATGAAAGCAGATTGATGGTGGGATCAAATGCGTAAGGCACCTTCATCAGCCCTGCCAGAAAATACGAAGCGATAGTGGCGATCACGACACCTACTAAGCCGCCGAGCGCCGATAGCACCATGGCTTCAATCAGAAACTGCAAAAGCACTTCCTTTTCCAGTGCGCCGACGGCAAGCCGCAGGCCGATTTCACGCGTGCGTTCGGTGACGCTGACCAACATGATGTTCATAATTCCTATGCCACCCACCAACAGACTCACTGCAGCCACGGCACCCAGCAGGCTGGTCAGCACACCCATGGTGCTGGAGAGTGTTTCGGCGAGCTGTTGCGTATCGAAAATATTAAAGTTGTCATCATCGTGCTCAGCCAATTTCCGGCGCTCGCGCATGAGCTGACGCAGGCTTGCTTTGAGTGGCGCGCTATCGGCGTTTTCTTGCATGGAGACCATCAACATATCGACCCGGTGTGACCCTGTTACACGGCGCTGTAGCGTATTTAATGGCACCACCACGGTATCATCCTGATCACCCATGCCGCTCTGTCCCTTGCTACCTAAAATGCCGATGACGTTGCAGGAAAATTGTTTGACACGCAATAATTCTCCTAAGCCTGTTTTGCCCGGCGTGCCACCAAAAATTTCGCGACGTACTGTTTCACCGATGATGCACACGGCGGACCCTGCGCGTTGTTCATCCGGATCGAATTCGCGTCCGCTGGCCAGCGTCCAGTTGCCGGTTTTGAACCATTCATTGGTGCTGCCAGATACACTGGTAATCCAGTTGCGGCCGTTCGCAATGACGGTGACGCTGGCACGGCCTAAAGGCGCTACTTGTGCTACGCCACCGATCTGCGCGGCAATCGCGTCAGCATCGGCATCCGTAAAGTGAGGAATGCCAGCACTGCCTGCTCCCGAACCACCGCCACCGGGCCCGCGTTGACCGGGGCTGACAATCAACAGATTCGCCCCCAGACTGGATATTTGGGTATTGATCGCTTGCGTCGCGCCATTACCCAGCGTCACCATCGTAATGACGGCGGATACGCCAATGACGATACCTAAAATAGTCAGAAACGAGCGCAGCAAGTTGCGCTGCACCGACCGTAGTGCGAGGATGAATACGGAAAACAGCATCAGGTGCTTTCGTTGGGATTCAGGGATGGTGGTGCCGCTGTCGCTGGATGCGGATTAATTTCATCCCTGGCGATGCGCCCATCAACGAACATCACCATGCGGCGCGCATAGGCTGCCATGTCAGGTTCGTGCGTTACCATGAGTACCGTAATACCGTGATCACGGTTGAGTGCCATCAGCAATCCCATGATTTCATGGCTGCGCTGAGTATCGAGATTGCCGGTGGGTTCATCTGCTAGTACCACATCCGGTTGGGTGACAATAGCGCGAGCGATGGCGACGCGTTGTTGTTGGCCACCAGATAATTCGGATGGGGTATGGCTTTCCCAACCGCCGAGCCCAACGGACTGAAGCGCCACCGTTGCAGCAGCCCGGCGCACGCTGGCGCTATCACCACGGTACAGTAACGGTAGTTCAACGTTTTCCTGCGCAGAGGTGCGGGCAAGCAGATTAAATCCCTGAAAGACAAAACCAAGATACTGGCGGCGCAGGCGCGCGCGCTGGTCGCGTGACAGCGCTTCAACATGGGCACCTTTGAATAGATACTGCCCGCTACTCGGTGTATCGAGGCATCCCAGAATATTCATTACAGTCGATTTGCCAGAGCCACTGGGGCCACTGATGGCGACAAATTCTCCTGCTTGAATATCGAGGTCGATTCCCTTTAATGCCATCAATTCGGCCGCACCACTGCCGTAGCGCTTGGTCACGCCACGCAAACTGATAAGGGGAGTGGCGCTGTTCATTTAGCTTTGGTACTAGTTTGATCGGTAATGACCAGCATGCCCGCCTGCAAATCACCGCCTGTGATTTCTGTCATATGACCGTCGCTGATGCCCGGTGTGACCGCTACAGCAACTGCTACTTTGTCACGCAGCACCCATAATTGCTTGGCGAGTGCCGTGCTGGCACCAGCCGCGGCTGACTTGCGATTGGTGTTGCCTGGAATGTGTGGAATCAGACTCGACGCCATGCCAGGTTTGGTTGCGCTTGACGCGGTGCCTGGCATGAAGCGCAATGCCGTGTTTGGAACCAGCAACACGTTATTGCGCTGCGCGGCGATAATCGAAGCTGTTGCCGTCATTCCCGGGCGCAGACTCATATCGGTGTTGTCGACATCAAGATATGTGAGGTAAGTGACAACAGCATCGGTAATGGTAGAGCCAAAGCCAACGCGGGTGATTTTGGCCGGGAATTTACGGCTCAGATAAGCGCTGACGGTGAACGTCGCATTCTGCCCGACCTTGACGGCGCCGACGTCGGCTTCATCAACATATACCCACAGACGTAGTTTGCTCAGATCGTCAGCTAACGTGAACAGCGTGACGGCTTGTAACGAGGCTGCTACCGCGTTGCCGGGATCGACGGTGCGGGTCAGTATGATGCCGTCAGCAGGGGCTTTGATGGAGGCCTTGGACAGTGTGATCTGATCAGTTGACAGAGCGGCTTTCGCATCATTCACACCGGCCTGCGCACTGAGATCGTCGGCTTTGGCGCGATCCAGCGTTGCACGGCCGGTATCGAGTTCGGCTTTGGAGGGCACTTTACCTGCCGAGAGGGTGGCGACCTCATTGAGCCGATTCATACTTGCTGTGGCTTCTCTGACCGTGGCCGAAGTCTGTTCAACTTTGGATTTCGCCGCATCCAGCGTGGCAGTGGAGCGCAAAATCTGGTCATTCAGTTTCGCCGGATCGAGCACCAGCAGCACTTCGCCCTTTTTAACGATATCGTTGACATCAACATTGACCTTGAGCACAGTGCCAGAAAGTTCACTACCAATGTTAATTGAACGAATAGGTTGTAGCGTACCGTTGGCAGTCACGGTCAAGGTGATGTTGCCACGCGTCGCTGCTTGGGTGTTGTAGACCGGTAGCGCGTTTTGCGCATTACGTGCCATCCACCACCAAATCATGCCTGCAATGACGATCACCAGCAATGTGCCAGACCAGACCAAGGGACGAAGATACCAGTGCTTTAAACCCGGCTCGTTAAGCAGCGTGTTGATATCTATCGTCGCTGACGCTTTAGGCGATGGCGTTGATGCTGTTGGGGTAGCAGGTGCATCAGGTGCTTCAGGTGCAACTGGAACAGTCTTTCCCAATGCCTTTTCGGGTGCGGTTTTATTCGTCGATGGCGCCGCTAACAGCAGAGCATCATCCGGCGCCAGGTTTATAACTGGAAAGGAAGGTTTCATGGCGTTGCGATCAAAGTAGACTGATTTATTGTTGGTATTTCAGGTGCCATGTTTTTTACAATATTCTTCTCACTGTTAGCTTGCCATCCACCACCGAGTGCCTTGTAAAGTCGAATCTGATCGCTGCTGACAAGCGCATTGGCGCTGGCAAACGCATCCTGAGTAAGGAGTTGGGTCAACTCGGTTTGCAATACCACCTGAAAATCAACCAGCCCACTGCTGTAGCGCTGGTTTGCCAGATGTGATGCACTGGCGGCGGATTCGCTGGCAATGCCCAGACTGCGCAGGCGCTGCTGGTCGTTGTTTAACGCAAGCAAGGCGTTTTCTACATCGGACAGGGCAGTCAGCACGGCGGTTTCATACGCTAGTTGTGCCTGATCGGATACGGCTTGTTGGAGCGCTACCTGAGCGCGTCTTGCTCCACCATCAAAGATTGGTAGGCTTACCCCGGCAATCAATGAACTGATCACCGACGATCCATTTGTAAGCATGCCAGTACTCAAGGCACTCAGACCAATTGAGCCACCCAGAGAAAAGCCAGGCAGGCGTGCTGCTTCTGCCTGATTGATACGTTCCCTGGCTGCTAAAACATTGTATTCAGCCGCTTTTATATCGGCGCGTTGGCGCAAAACTTCCGCAGGTATATTGATCGGCAGCTCGCTGTCCGCCTGTGGTACCGCTTGTACTGTCGATAATATTGTTTCCAGGATTGCTGGTGGCTGCCCGGTTAACAGTGCCAAGGCATGTTGGTTCTGTGAAATGGCAATTTGTAATAACGGCAGCGTAGCTCTGGTCTGCTCAACAGCGGCACGTGCCTGTTCCACTTCAAGCGCCGTCACCAATCCAGCTTGCTGGCGCCATTGTGTAATGCGCAGTGTCTCTTCCTGATTCGTCAGATTTTCTTGTGCAATGGCAAAGCGGGTCTGGGCGTCGCGCAGGCTGATGTAGGTCAATCCCACTTCGGCTGCAATCATTACCTGCGTGTCACCAAGACTGGCATTACTCGATAGCGCAGCATTTTCAGCGGCATTTCGGCCACTGCGTGCAGCGCCAAAAATATCTGGCACCCAATTCCCTGTGGCATCTACTTGAAATAAATTGCTACTACCAATGCCATTTGATCTGTTGCGTTGCGCTGAAGCAGATCCATTCAGCGTTGGCTGTAGTGCCGCTGCTGCAATGTCACGCTGTGCCCAGGCCTGACGCAGCGCCGTCTGGGCGGTCTTTATCGTCAGATTGTTGTTAAGAGATTGGCTCACCAGCATGTCAAGTAGCGGATCATGAAACTTTAGCCACCACTGTATTAACGTATCGTTACCCGTCACCGTTGGCGCTGACCAAGTTCTTGGTATTGCAAATGAAAGTCCGGATTCAGGAGCAGAAATGGTGGAGGAAGCGCATCCGTAAAGTGTCGATAAAGAGATAAAAAACGCTGAAAAGCCAAACCGTTCCGACCACAAACGTGAGTTAAAATAGTTTTTGATTTTGATATCCGACATCTGTTGTGCCTCAGTTTTTTTTCTGGTTTACAGATTCCGCAAATGACCTCGCGGCGTCTGTTCGGCAACGAACTTAGACAAGGGTTTGTCTTGATAGGGCACCTCTTAATTGGCTGACTTTTTTACAAAACGCAGAAAGGAAATACGATGCATAAACCGACCTTTATGTGGCGTTTCACCTTAAGCATCGCTGCTGTCTTCTTGATACTTTCTAGTACGGGATGTTCAGGCTTGTATATCGATCAGGCCAACTCATCTCAATTGAATGACATGTCTTACACGACACTCGGCCAAGGAGCTCCCACCGTAGTATTTCAGTCGGGTCTCGGCGACAATCGCCATGTCTGGCAACAAGTTCTGCCTGTGATAGCACGTGACCATCGGGTATTTGCCTACGACCGGCCCGGTTATGGCGCAAGTAAGTCGACGGATCGTGCGCGCGACCCCTGCGCTATTGCAGAGGAAGAACGTCAGTTACTTCATGATGCTGGATTTCAACCTCCTTATCTGTTGGTCGGCCATTCATTGGGTGGCCTTTATCAATTTGCGTTTGCGAAGTTGTATCCGGACGAAGTCGCTGGCATCGTTTTGGTTGATGCGACTTTGCCCATGCACTTGCAGCTCATGCAAAGCGAGGCTCCAAATTCATTTGCTGTGATGCGTGTGATCCGCAATACTTTGTTCAGCGCCGTCGAGAAAAGAGAATTAGACGAGAGTAACCTGTGTATGGATCGTCTGCATCTGGAGCAGGCACTGACTGTTCCCGCACGGGTTCTGGTCAGAACCGAGTTCAAGTTGGAGGAGTCGGGGGATTTTTCAACAATGACTTTGCGCCACCAGAACGATTGGCTTTCGCTGGTTGGCGTTGACCATATACAGGCAATAGGACATAGCGGGCACTATATACAGAAGGATCAGCCGCAGGCGGTTATCGACGCAATTAAGGCGTTCACTTTAAAGCATTAACATGAATAAATTTTTTTAAAAAACTTACCACTAATCCAGAAGATGAATCGCGGCTGCGTTCTCCATTGCTTAAGTCTTTATTTGGAATCGCTTTAATTTTCGGCGGATTTTACGAGTTACGTACCGGCGCGATCAAACTTGGTAAAGTGAGCAATAATCCGGTGATTCTTTTTTTGATCATCAGGTAATGTTTATGGTGATGCTAGTGTCTATCCGGGGGCCTTACTCTTGCGTTGCTTTACAATGTAAGCAAACTCTATCTTTAGTGTGAAAATGAAAGTATAAATTTGAAGCAAGACGCTTCAAATTCTTTACTACGCTTGCCAGAAAAGCATTACATTATCGCACTTACTCTTTCAGTTATCTAGGGCAACATTCCCCCCTCCGTTTTTCTAAAATTATAAAAATGAACAATAGTCTTAACGCCGTAAGTAGGCTCAATGGTCTCGATACGTTGCGCGCATTAGCCATTTCTTTGGTGCTGATGTCGCATTATGGTGTGGTGGTCAGCCACAAACCTACGTTTGGATTCCTGACTGATATTGGCTGGATGGGGGTGGACTTGTTCTTTGTGCTGAGCGGCTATCTGATTGGCAATCAGGTGATTTCTGCTTTTGCGCGGGGCGAAGGTTTATCGCTGAAGACGTTTTTTGCACGACGTTTATTGCGCACGCTGCCCAACTATTATGTGGTGCTGGCGCTGTATTTCGTGTTTTCGGCTGAGTTAGCAGGATCTGCAACTGCCCCGATATGGCGATTTTTAAGTTTCACGCAAAATATAGGTCTGCATTTTGGTGAGACATTTTCTCATTCGTGGTCGCTGTGTGTTGAAGAACAATTCTATGTGATTCTGCCGCTGGTGGCGGTGATGATTGCCGGGTATAAAAAATCGCTCAAACTTGCGTGGGGAATTCTGATTGTTGCGATTCTTGCCGGCATGAGCTTCAGAGGCTATTCCTGGTTAGAGTATGGACGGCAATCCATGAATGACGTGGACTATGCGGTACGCATTTATTATTCCAGCTTCGCTCGCTTCGACGAATTACTACCAGGTGTCGCCATTGCCTTGCTCAAGAATTATCATACTGCGTTATATGAAAAAATCACCCGCCAGGGGAACCTGTTACTGGCGCTTGGAGCGACTGCTTTCGTTATCATGGCATATCTGATGTTGAATAATTTCCAAACGGATGTCGATGGTTTTAATTTTTATCTGATGACGTTTGGCTTTAGCATGCTGTCCTGGAGTTTTGCCTTATTGACGTTGGCAGCACTCAGCACTACATCGCTGTTGCATAGGATTCGTGTACCAGGTGCAGAGCGTCTGGCCTTGTGGTCGTACGCGATTTACCTTGCACATAAGCCGATTTTTAAGCTGTTGGTCGCACCACTCAAAGCCTGGAATATCGATTTCAATGCACCGCTTGGTATCAGCATTGTGATGGGCGTCGCTATTGTCGGTGGTTGGTTGCTATATCGACTGGTCGAAACGCCGTTTATGAATTTGCGGGCGAAGTTTTTTCCCGCTACCTCTTCACGCATGGCTGATGCAATGCACAACCATGCGATCATGAATTCTGCTTCTATTTCTGGTCTTACATCGACATCGTCACCGCAAAATTAAATATGCGATAGTGTGGAGTGTTTAACTCAGTGTCAGTTTAATGTTCAAACCATGACAATGCCTGTTGCAGAGATGCGCGGGCATTTTTTTCGATAATCGCATTATGTGCCACCACGATACGCTCTATCGGCCATGCCAGAATTTTGTTGGCGCAGTCACGTGCGGCTGGCTTATCTTTGGTCATCCAGCGTATCGTTTTAGGAACCGCCAGTTGCTTGCGCACACCAGTCAGTAACGCGTACATTGCTGCAGAAAAACTCAAATCACCTTGCCACCATTGGCACAAGTCCGTCAGTATCAATGTACCTGAGGCACGATGAAACCATACTGTTTCGTTACCCACCGGGATGCCGGCAAAGAAAATTTGTTCCAGATCAGTTTGCCATTCAGGTTCAATATGGGGGCTTAATTCCTGCATGCCTTTGAGGTCAGGACGTTTTTTGGATAAGCCAGGTGCGCCGTACAAACGGGCGGCTGGATATGCATGGAGATAATCGCCAACAAACAAATGATGGTATTTATTCGGTGCAACGATAAATTCTACTTTGCCTAATGCATCAAGCTCTGCCTTTAATGCCGACGACAACGCGACTGGTGAATGCAGCCACAGGTTGCCATTCGATAATCGTATGACAGTCATCCGGGACGAGACTGGCAAACCATTTGAGGTAAAAGCATGTTGTGCATGCCAAATATTGGGAGCGATCAGCTGTAGCATGTTGTGATCCTTTTTGAGTGAAAACACCAGCCCAGCTTGCATAGTCGCAAAAGTCATTGCTGCAAAATATTTTCGCCGGGAATTTTTTACCATACCGCTTGGTATGGTGATATTCTCACCCACGCTTGCAATTGTCAATACCTTTCGGTATGGTGGCTAAATGGAAGAAAAAAATAACCGACAAACCTGGCTGAGTGCCGGTTTACAAATACTTGCAGCGCAAGGTCCAGAGCGCTTACGCATCATGAGTATTGCTGAAGATTTGGGCGTAACCAAAGGTAGTTTTTATTGGCATTTTAAGAATCTCGATGAATATCATTGTGCCCTGATAGAAGAATGGGAGCGTAGTGACACACAACAGGCGATTGCTTTTGTGGAAAGCATGACGGGTGACGCTAACGCCAAATTACAATGCTGGATTACCGGTGCTTCTATGTCTGATTTACGCCTGGCCAAAGCGATCCGCACATGGTCTATGTCGCATCCCCTGGTGAAAGAAGTGCAGGCAAGGGTCGACGAGCAAAGGATCAACTACTTAAGCAAATTACTTCGAGACGTAGGCTGGCAAGCAGAAGAAGCGGCGACATTAGGACAATGGACTTACTGGGCATTCATTGGTTTTTCTTCTCAGTCTGAACCTACGATCAGCGACAAGCAAATTCAATTGATTTTGAATGTGCTAACGCCGCGCCGGGTGTGATTCAATTGATGATAACGACATATCTTTGACAGCAATGTGGAACTCTGCCGCCATGTAGGAGTCTTCTGGTAAGGAACGTTTGTGTGGCTACATCTGAATACAGTTGCGAACAGTTTGTTTCTTGATTTTTAGTATTGAATCGCAGTAAAAATGAACAGTATGTTGGATATCATGACGCTCAAAATTACTAGAACGCAAACGTGGCATTGACCTAGACATAAAATTATGTAGCTCATCGTGTGCGATACTCATTGCGAGAGCATTCATTTTGAAAAGGCAATAGAAGAATATGAAAAACCTGAAATTCGCGTTGGTGAATGTAATGATCATGGGTTTAGTAGGCTCATTAACTGGCTGTGGCGGCACGTTTGAAGGGACCGTAGGTGGTACCGTGAACGGACTTGCCGGAGGCACCTCGGTCACTTTGTTAAATAACGGAACAGACTCATTAACCGTCAATACTAACGGTAATTTTACGTTTGCTAAAACAATGTCAGCGGGTGCGGCGTATAACGTGACTGTGAGCACGCAACCTATCAATCAAACTTGTACCGTGACCAATGGAGCTGGCAGTATCAGTAACTTCAATAGCTCTAACGTCACCAATATTGCAGTCAACTGCACGATCAACATTTCCAGTAACAATTATGTGTACGGCAATGTCACTGGTCTTGCTTCAGGAAAAACCGTGACTGTGCAAAATAATGGCACAGACACGTACAAAAGTAGTGGTGGCAGTTTTATTTTCCCGACCCCGCTTGCGGTGGGTGCTTCTTACAATGTGACGGTTTCGGTTCAACCAAGCGGTCAGACGTGTACGGTGAGCAATGCTACAGGTTTGGTGGGTAGCAGCACGGTAGTCCAGATTGCTTGCCAATAATATCTGGAAATGCTTGATTGAGCAGGTCGAGGCGGTTAGCGAAGTTATTGTTTAAAGATATTGTGTGAAGAACTTCGCTGTTCACGTTCGGACTTTGTACGAATAAAGCTGGCGCTCGATGATGTTTTTAAAATTTGAGCGACCTGTTCTTTTAGGACTGGCAATACCTGTTCACTAAACCATGGGTTTTGCTTGAGCCAGATATTATTTCGTGGACTTGGGTGGGGCAGTGGTAATAAGTGCGGCCAGTTTTTCTTCCAATCTAAGACCTGTTGAGTGACATTGGTTTTGCTGTCATCTTGCAGATGCCATGCCATGCCATCGCATATTTTCCTATCACTAACGTCAGTTCAATCTTCGGCAGCAGAGCCAAGACTTGCTCGCACCATTGTGGCGCACATTCTTTACGCGGCGGTAAGTCGCCTGATTTGCCTGTCCCCGGAAAGCAAAATCCCATAGGCAAAATCGCAATTTGTTTTGCGTCGTAAAAAATTTCTTTGTCTATGCCCATCCATTCGCGCAGGCGCTCACCGCTTGCATCATCAAACGGTATGCCCGTTTGCTGTACCTTGTTGCCTGGTGCTTGTCCGGCAATCAAAATTTTTGCATCTTGATGTGCTTGCAGAATAGGGCGCGGAACACATGGTAAATGTTCTTTGCATAAGGTACAGGAACGCACTTCTTTTAACAGGCTATCGAGCGGAGTCAGCGGAATCGTGGCCATGGTGTTGCCGTCCTTATGAAGAGTCTTTTTCTAGCGTTGATGAAAAAACTGGTGGATAAGCATGTCAGCTTATCCATCCATGCTCCTATGATTAGATTAGGTCAGATCACAGTTCTGATGATTTTTTATTGGCAATAGTTTTCCAATTTTTGTCTGCATCAGTGATACGGTCTGACATGTTTTGTAGCCACAATGAGCGAATTTTCGCGTCCAAGTTCAAATACAGTTTGCCATTCACAATATCAAACTGCTCTGGATCTGCAACAAATTTTTTGTTGACTGAAACACCAAACGAACAATAGCCACCGTATTGAGGTAAAAATTTTTCTGGATTAGCTTCAAACACTTTTTTGTTTTCATCTGTTGCAAATAAGTAGGTGACGCCATTGAGTTCAGTCAGGTGATGACCGTTGCCACGTTGCGGCTTTTCCTGACTGAAATAGGTAGTCAAATCATATCCGCCGGCGCCGACGACATTATTGGTGATGCTGTCAGCAAAGCTGGGTGCTGAAAGCAACAAAGCAAACAGACTGGTTACTGCAAGTATTGCGTGTTTAAACATGTTCATGATGATGCTCCTAAAGATGTAAAAATGCGTTTGTGCGGGAAGCCTTAAGCATTCAATTCCATGCTAACAACCGGGAAATCGATCGTTGTTCTGGCGACATTGTTGGTGTAATTGGTGAACGTCGTAGCGACCACATTAGCGATAATTTCTAACAAGTCTGCTTCGCTCAAGCCACTCGCTTTCAATTGATCGAGTGTTTCAGTTGCAACGTGACCACGTTGTTCTACCAAGGCTTTGGTGAAGCTGGCAATGGCTGCAGCGCGGTCTGTACCTGGTTGTGCCGTGCGGGCAGCGATCAATTGTTGTGGATTCAATCCGGCATTTTTACCCAGCAAACTATGCGCACTGACACAATACTGGCAGCTATTTGCTTGTGAAGTTGCCAATGCAATGATTTCGCGTTCACTTGCAGATAAGCTACCGGCACCAATGGTTTGGTTTAGTCCCAGCAGGCTATTTAAGGCAGTCGGTGATTTTGCCAAAGTGGCAAATAAGTTTGGAATCATCCCGATTTGTGCTTTGACTGCGTCGAGCGTAGCGGCAGTAGTTGGATCTGCTTGTTCAATCGATAAAGAGGTAATGTATGTCATGGTGATTTCCTTTAGTCAGTTATCTCTCGGCTTGAGCGACAGGACAAAGAATAAGCTATACTAAAATACGTTTGTTAAACAAAAGTATTAAAAAATATGCGGATCGTCCAAGATGACTGAAGACCCTCTCACGCCATTACTTGCGCACTTTAAGGCGCAGGCCCAGCTCTTTTATTCTGGCAATCTGTGCAATGACGTGACTTTTAGTGATGAAATGGGTACTGGATTTTTGCATTTGCTAAAGGCCGGTAGTACTCAATTGCAGGATGAAACTGGTTATGCCGTCACATTAAATGAACCAACGTTGGTGTTTTATTCGCGGCCTATGCAACATTGGTTTCATCCTGATCCACATCGCGGCGCGGATTTAGTCTGCGCCTCTATGCGCTTTGAACACAAAACCTTTAATCCGATATTGCTGGCATTGCCTGAACGTTTTGAATGTCCGCTCAGTTCGCTCAAAGGGGCAGGTAATCTGCTTGAATTACTATTTAATGAAGCGTTTGACTCCAAACCGGGTCGCCAGGAAGTACTTGATCGCTTGTTTGAAGTGCTATTGATCGATGTGTTACGTGTCGTTTTGGCGAGTCCAGATGGCACACCTGGATTGCTTCGTAGTTTGCTTCACCCTCAGATTAGTAAGGTATTGGCAGCGATTCATGCAGAACCGACCAGAGATTGGTCTCTGGAGGTGCTGGCGCGCCACGCGGGCATGTCGCGTAGCAGCTTTGCCTCGGCGTTTAAGAAAGAAGTAGGAGATTCACCAGGTAACTATCTGACTCGCTGGCGCATCACACTGGCGCTGGCGCTGATACGCGAAGGTGTTCCGTTAAAGCTCGTTGCTGAGCGAGTCGGGTATATTAGTCAGGCTGGATTTTTACGGGCGTTTAAACTGGTGATAGGAACTTCCCCGACCAGCTGGAAAAATAGTGGGGCAAAATAAAAATTGATTTTGTCGATCTATGCATGCGAAGATCTCTGGCGTGGTTTAATATATTAAAATCTGAAGAAGTCAGTTAATTTGGCTTCAATATTTTTGATTATCGCTGCCACGCCGGACTAGTTCTGCTTGTCTTGCTTTTGCTAATGATATTAGTGGTCTGGCTGGCCAAGTTTCCACGCATCGTTCCCATCATTATCCGTTTTGATTATTGTGAGTGCGTCTTGAGTCTGTGCTAGCTGATGCGCTTGTTTTTTTACGATGAGGTCTTATGATTGCCAAAAAAATTTCCGTGATGATGTTTTCTTTCTTCGCACTAATGCCGGTGGCGCGTTCTGCGGAAAAGCTGACAGTTGGTTTGATCGTTACCACGACCGTCGAAGATACCAAAAAGCGTTGGCAACCTTTATTAAATGATCTATCCAAAAGCACAGGAATGGAAGTGCAGACGGTGATCTCTTCAAATTATAAAGAGATTGTTGATGGCTTTAAAAACAACACAGTCCAAATAGCTTGGTTGGGCAATAAGGTAGCGCTGGAGGCTGTGGAAGATGGCAAAGCGACCATCTTTGCGCAGATGGTCAAAAGTGATGGATCCCGCGGTTATAAGTCATTATTAATCGCTAGCGCGAAGAGTCCTATTAGCAATTTTGACCAAATCGTAGCCAAGCCAGGTGTTTATACCTTTGCTGATGGTGACCCCAGCTCTACCTCAGGATACCTGGTTCCTGCTTATTTTTTGTTTTCAAAAAATAAGATTGAGCCAGCTAAGGTTTTTAAGAAAGTAATTATTGGTAATCATCAGAAAAATTTTACTTTTGTGACGAAGGGCGAGGTTGATGTCGCTACCTATAACTCTGAAGAATTAGATAGGATGACGAAAGAGGCACCTGGAGAAGCAAAAAAAATTCGCGTTGTCTGGTCCTCTCCATTAATTCCTAATGATCCTCTGTTATATAAAAAAGATTTGTCCCCGGCGACTAAAGCCCGGATAGAGGATTTTTTTATCAATTATGGCAAAGCTAAGAGTGCAACTAGCCAACGCGAAACTTTAAAAAATATTCTGGATTTATCCGGATTTCAACGTTCGAATGATGCCCAGTTGAAGCCAATTGCTGATTTAACTCTGTTCAGTATATTGCGCAGCAATTTGAATGACGCTAAGTTGACTGATAAGCAGAAACAACAAAAATTTGATGAAGTTAGTGCTCGCTTTGGCAGGTTAAGTATTGTTCTTGAGTCTGCACGTTTGAATTGAGCGAACTGTGTATGCATCATCGGATATGCAAATTAGCCTGCTGAGTAGGCTGATAAAAGTTCCGGAGCGTCGTGGGGGATTTCTAACCATGGTGCTGCCCTCACCTGAAAGGCTGGTCACACACTGATGTGGCCGCCTGAAATGCTTTCAAGCAGATTGATTTGGTTTTTTCAATACTGCCGCAACACAAAAATGGTGCCACTCGACAGCGGCACCATTTTTACGACATTGAATATGTCGTCAAGGCTGTCGGCCGAACCTGTAATTGCAATCGCAATCGCGTGACGCTCAAGAGTTTTCTTTCCCCCCTCCCGGTTCTGCAATAACCAGTTAAGGCTCCTAAAAACACATTTTTTTACAAATTCATTTACAAAAGAAACAAACGACTAGTAATTAAAATGTATTAAATAAACAATTAAATATCTAGTTAATAATTAAATTCGTATTTTTTAATAAAAAAAACAAAAATAATTAAAATTTTTTTGGGTTTTTGTAACTTTTCATGTCAACGGAAGTCCACTCTCCTTCGTTTTTGTCTTCAATGGATCTTTGCCAGCACTTTTCGGGTAGCGAAGAATCCCTTCTCAAGGAGTCTGGAAATGATTTACGAAATTTTGGTTCGCCCTTCTGACAATAAGAAGATGACATCCGATAATTTGATTTGGATAGAAAGTGATTTGCCATCACGTTCATTCGAAAAATGGCTGCGCGATCGCGCTTTATTGGATGGCACCTTGAACGCGCCTATCGTACGCTGGAGTATCGTTCAAACGACACGTCCTGCTCATTTCAAATTGGCGACGCAGGCTAAAGCATTGAAGAGCCGTATTTCTGAATTGATGAGCGCGCAACCTGAGGTGCGCGAAGTGCCAGATGCTTCTATTGCATTGAGCGCATTTCGCTTGAAAGCGCAAAAGACAGAACTGGCTGGCGCTTACCTGTAAGTCTGACTTCCGGAAAGGAAAAAAGCACAATCTAGCTTAGTGTAGATTGTGCTTTTTGTCCTTGTGCAAAGCAGAGAAGCTTAACGTATCACTAAACTCTTCTGTCGTATCAGAACTCTTCCCAGTCGTTGTTATTGCTCACAGGTTTAGCCGTATGCTTGGTTCTTGAGCCGACTTTGGTGGTTGCACCCAGTTGAAGAACTTTCTTGGCGGACTTTCCTCGTAATGTTGCTGGAGCTGGTTTTGTCGCTGACGCTACCGCAGTTTGCGCTTGAGTTTGTACGTAGCCTTGCTCTGCAATTTTAAATTGCGCGACCACGTGAGACAGCTTGGTTGATTGCTCGCGCATGCTTTCAGCGGCCGCGGCTGCTTGTTCTACCAAAGCGGCATTTTGCTGCGTCATTTCATCCATTTCATTGATTGCAATGTTCACTTGCCCGATGCCAGAACTTTGTTCCTGGCTGGCAGACGTAATTTCTGCCATGATGTCGGCAACGTGTTGAACTCTGGTAACAATCTCTTTCATCGTCTGCCCTGCATGATCGACCAGCGTGCTACCGTGTTCGACTTTGCCAACAGAATCATCAATCAGGTGCTTAATTTCTTTTGCTGCTGAGGCGCTGCGTTGCGCCAGATTCCGGACTTCAGACGCTACGACAGCAAATCCCCGGCCTTGCTCGCCTGCACGCGCAGCTTCTACAGCCGCGTTAAGTGCGAGAATATTGGTCTGAAAAGCAATCCCGTCAATGACAGAAATAATATCAACGATTTTGTAAGAACTTTCCTTAATGGATCCCATGGTTTTTACCACCTGGTCAACCACATCGCCGCCTTTCAATGCAACGCCAGACGCCGTAACGACTAATTGATTTGCTTGTTTTGCATTGTCAGCGTTTTGTTTTACCGTCGAAGTCAGCTCTTCCATGGAAGAAGCGGTTTCTTCTAGTGAGCTAGCTTGAGATTCGGTGCGTGAAGATAAATCGGCATTGCCAGAAGCGATCTCGTTGGCAGCAACATGAATTGCTTCCGTTCCTTGTCTGACGTCGGCAATGACATGACTGAGGCCGACGCTGATACCATTGATTGCGGCCATTAATTCGCCGATTTCATCTTCACGATGGATGCTAACAGTGTCTGTCAGATCACCTTGCGCCATTTTTTTTGCAATATTGGTCGCTTCAGCAAGAGGTTTGGTAATCGAAGTTGTGATTAGCCAGCCACAAAGGCCAGAAAGACAAGCAGCGATAACGGACAAGACGATCAGTAAAATTCTGCTAGTCTCATAGGTTGATTGAATTTCTGCGGCGTGTTGATTGATCTGCTCGCGTTGCAATTGAAGAAGTTCTTCGATTTTTTTTACGTAAATTTTTGAGGCAGGTAAGAAATCTTGCTCCAGAGCTTGATTCGCTTCTTCGGCTTTATCTGCTTTTTTGAATGTGACGACCTTTTCACGCGCATCCAGATATGTTTTGCGTGAGTCGGAAATTGATTTGAATAAAGCTATTTCTCGCTCTGAATTTAAATGAGATTCAATGCTTTTTTGTAAAACAGCAGAAGTGCGGGTAGACTCTTCCTGGTCTTCTTTGAAAAATGAAGCCAAAGATGGATCTGAACTTTTCGCAATGGCGCTGGTTCTACGCACGCCAGTATGGATGTTGCGATACCAGTCACTCACCAGACGTTCAGTGGTTAATGGATCGTTTAATAATTCCTGGGTCGCATGAGCCACATTGCTCAGGCGAGTTAATGCAATGATAGTTGTGATAAGTGACAAAAAAAGAACCAAGGCAAATCCTAAGCCCAGTCGTTTTCCTACAGATAATTGTTTAGTGAAAGAATCCATCTTTTTTCCGTAAAATTTCGGTGCTTTGGTTGATCCATCTTTGGGTGCATTGACTGATGATATTCGCGATAATCAGGTGCTTAGATAATATAAATTATTGAAACCATACGCCGCGAATTCCGATTTCCATCGGGCAATAATTATAGAGTCTTTACTCCATCTTTTGATGCGTGTTTTTACGTAAGTGATTGATTTTTTTAAAATAAACAGTGGTAAACCTCAATAGTGGGTACTCGTTATGTTTTTTAATTAACTCTTTCGAAGCAAATTTTTGAAGATGCTGAATTATTTTTGTTTGATGTTCTTTTACTTTAGTACTTTTTAGGTTAATTGGTATGGCAAGACTTCCTCGTTTGGTAATTCCTCATTCTTTGCATCACGTAATTCAGCGTAGCCATGAGGGTATTGCTTTGTTCGCAGATGAAGAGGATTACCGCTACTTTCTGAACATTGCATTGCAGGCGACAAGACAATTTAAGTTGGCAGTCCACGCTTATGTGTTAATGCCCGACCATATACATTTTGCGTTAACGCCCTCAGACGAGCAGGGCTTGAGCAGAATGATGCAATATATAGGACGCTATTACGTTCCCTACTTCAATCGAAAATACCAACGTTCCGGTAGTTTGTGGCAAGGGAGATTTAAGGCTACCGTGATTCAGGCCGAGACATATTTTTTACCGTGCAGTGTTTATATGGAAACCAACCCTGTGCGTTCTGGTTTGGTCTCAGATGCCGCTGACTATCCGTGGTCCAGTTATCAACATCACATAGGCCAACGAACGGATATGTTGGTTTCAGATCACCCTATTTTTTGGGCGTTGGGCAACACGCCTTTCCAGCGCGAAGCAAACTACAAAGAGATGATCGCGGCGTCCCTTTCAAAAAAAGAGATCAATTTATTGTCGGAATCGACGAAAAAAGGGTGGCTGCTCGGTTCCGCTGCATTCAAAATTGAAATGGCAAAATTGAGTGAGCGCAGAGTAGAGCCAGCCCGGCCTGGTCGTCCACGTAAGCCTGTTAGTGCTTAATGCGGATTGAGATAAATAATTTAGTGCGGTAGGTTATCGCATTTTCTCTAATTTATTTTACTCTGACCCTATTAAAAATAATTGATAATTCCAGATTAAATTAACTTACTCTGACCCTATTTTATTTGTGTTGATGTTTCTTTTGCGCTGCACTATTCTCCATCTCAGACTTTCAATTTTGCACTCTGGAGATAGCTATGCAAGCCCAAGGTTTATACGATCCGTCCAACGAACATGACGCCTGTGGTGTCGGTTTTATTGCGCACATCAAAGGTAAAAAAAATCACGCCATCGTCGAACAAGGTTTGCTGATTTTGAAAAATCTCGATCACCGGGGTGCGGTTGGTGCTGATGCATTGATGGGCGATGGTGCCGGAATTCTGATTCAGATTCCAGACCAGTATTATCGTGAAGAGATGGCGAAGCAGGGTGTGCAGTTGCCACCGCCAGGCGAATACGGCGTTGGTATGATCTTTTTGCCAAAAGAACATGCTTCCCGTTTGGCGTGCGAACAGGAAATCGAACGTGCAGTCCGTGCCGAAGGCCAGGTCGTGTTGGGTTGGCGTGATGTACCAGTCGATCGTGAGATGCCGATGTCGCCAACCGTGCGTGAAAAAGAACCGGTGATTCGTCAAATCTTTATCGGACGTGGTCCGGACATCATGGTGACCGACGCGCTGGAACGCAAACTTTATGTGATCCGCAAATCCGCAGTACACGCAATTGAAGCCCTGAAACTGATTCACGGCAAAGAATACTTCGTACCTTCGATGTCAGCACGCACTATCGTCTACAAAGGCTTGCTGCTGGCGGATCAGGTTGGCGTTTACTACAAAGATCTACAAGATGAACGCTGCGTTTCTGCGCTGGCACTGGTGCATCAACGTTTTTCTACCAATACTTTCCCAGAATGGCCACTCGCTCACCCATACCGCATGATTGCGCACAATGGTGAGATCAATACCGTCAAAGGCAATTTCAACTGGATGCGCGCCCGTGAAGGTGTGATGAAATCGGCCGTATTGGGCGACGATTTGCAAAAATTATATCCATTGATTTTTGAAGGCCAGTCAGATACCGCGAGTTTTGACAACGCGCTTGAATTGCTGGTGATGGCCGGTTATCCAATTGCTCAAGCCATGATGATGATGATTCCGGAAGCCTGGGAAAATCACGGCATGATGGATGAAAACCGTCGTGCATTCTACGAATATCATGCAGCAATGATGGAACCATGGGATGGTCCGGCAGCGATGGCATTTACTGATGGTCGTCAAATCGGCGGTACGCTGGATCGTAACGGCCTGCGTCCAGCGCGTTACATCGTCACTGACGACGACCTGGTTGTGATGGCATCTGAATCTGGTGTTTTGCCAATTCCAGAATCCAAAATCATCAAAAAATGGCGTTTACAGCCAGGAAAAATGTTCCTGATTGATCTGGAAGCAGGTCGTATTATCGATGATAAAGAAATCAAAGATACTTACGCTAATGCTAAACCCTACAAGCAATGGATCAAATCTGTCCGGATTAAATTAAACGAGCTCAAAGGCGAGGCAGATACTCAGCCAGAAGCGGCAACCTTGCTCGACAGACAGCAAGCGTTTGGCTATACCCAGGAAGATATCAAGTTCCTCATGACACCAATGGCAACCACTGGTGAAGAGGCGATTGGTTCTATGGGGAATGATTCGTCACTAGCGATCATGTCCAACAAGCTCAAACCCCTGTACAACTACTTCAAACAGTTATTTGCGCAGGTGACCAATCCACCTATCGATCCGATTCGTGAAGCGATGGTCATGTCATTGGTTTCATTTATCGGGCCTAAACCCAACTTGCTCGATACAAACAATATCAACCCGCCTATGCGTTTGGAGGTCGCGCAACCGGTTCTGAATTTTGATGATATCGCTAAGCTGCGTAACATCAGTGCCAACACGGGCGGCAAGTTCAAATCCTATGAACTTGATATCTGCTACCCGATTGCGTGGGGCAAAGATGGTATCGAAGCGCGTCTGGCTTCAATCTGCGCAGAAGTAGTCGATGCGGTCAAATCCGGCCACAATATTATGATCATCACCGATCGTAAGATGGACGCCAATTTTGTTGCGATTCCGGCCTTGTTAGCGACATCCACTGTGCACCAACATCTGGTCAGCAAAGGCTTGCGCACAACAACAGGTCTGGTTGTCGAAACTGGCTCTGCGCGTGAAACACATCACTTTGCCCTGTTGGCAGGTTATGGTGCTGAAGCAGTGCATCCATATCTGGCAATGCAAACTCTGGCAGACATGGCAAAATCTTTGCCAGGTGATATTTCTGCTGAAAAAGCGATTTACAACTACACCAAAGCAGTCGGAAAAGGTCTGATGAAAGTTATGTCGAAAATGGGTATTTCGACCTACATGTCTTACTGCGGCGCGCAAATTTTTGAAGCGATTGGTTTGAACAAATCGCTGGTCGATAAGTACTTTAAAGGCACAGCATCCAACGTTGAAGGCATCGGTGTATTTGAAGTCGCAGAAGAAGCCTTGCGTTTGCATACACTGGCATTCGGCGCTGATCCTGTTCTGGAAAACGCGCTCGACGCGGGCGGTGAATATGCTTTCCGTATTCGTGGCGAAGATCATATGTGGACCCCTGATGCAATTGCAAAATTGCAGCATTCGACTCGCGCTAACAACTACAACTCCTACAAAGAATATGCGCAGATCATCAACGATCAATCCAAGCGCCATATGACGTTGCGTGGTTTGTTTGAATTTAAAATCGATCCGGCTAAAGCTATTCCTTTGGATCAGGTTGAACCAGCCAAGGAAATCGTTAAACGCTTTGCGACTGGCGCGATGTCTTTGGGTTCTATCAGTACCGAAGCACACGCAACACTGGCGATCGCGATGAACCGCATTGGTGGCAAATCCAATACGGGTGAAGGTGGTGAAGATCCGGCGCGTTACCAGCAAGAATTAAAGGGCATTCCTATTAAGCAAGGCGCGAGTCTGGCCTCAGTGATTGGTCGCGAGCAAATTGAGGTCGATATTCCTTTGCAAGAAGGTGACTCTTTGCGCTCCCGCATTAAGCAGGTCGCATCTGGTCGCTTTGGTGTGACTGCAGAATACTTGATTTCTGCTGATCAGATTCAGATCAAAATGGCCCAAGGTGCGAAGCCAGGTGAGGGCGGTCAGTTACCAGGTCACAAAGTATCTGAATACATTGCGAAACTGCGTTTCTCTGTTCCAGGCGTTGGTTTGATTTCACCACCACCACACCATGATATTTATTCGATTGAAGATCTGGCGCAATTGATTCATGATTTGAAAAACGTTAATCCCAAAGCGTCTATCTCTGTGAAGTTGGTATCAGAGGTGGGCGTCGGTACGATTGCGGCAGGTGTCTCAAAAGCCAAAGCGGATCACGTGGTCATTGCAGGTCATGATGGCGGTACTGGTGCTTCGCCCTTGTCTTCAATTAAACATGCTGGTACACCATGGGAATTGGGCTTGTCTGAAACCCAGCAAACGCTGGTATTGAATGGCTTGCGTGGTCGAGTCCGTGTGCAGGCCGACGGCCAAATGAAAACTGGTCGCGACGTGGCGATTGCCGCCATGTTGGGTGCAGATGAAATCGGTTTTGCCACGGCGCCATTGGTGGTTGAAGGTTGCATCATGATGCGTAAATGCCACCTAAATACTTGCCCGGTTGGGGTTGCAACGCAAGATCCGGTCTTACGCGCCAAGTTCTCTGGCAAACCAGAATATGTGGTGAACTATTTCTTCTTTGTTGCGGAAGAAGTACGTCAAATCATGGCGCAATTGGGTGTGCGTACTTACGATGAATTGATCGGTCGTGTCGATTTGTTGGACAAATCCAAAGCGGTGACACATTGGAAAGCGAAGGGCTTAGATTTCTCCAGAATTTTCCATCAACCAGAAACCACTGCGCATACAGACATTCGTCATGTTGAGGCGCAGGATCATGGGCTCGAAAAGGCGCTCGATAACAGACTGATTGCCCAAGCAAAAATTGCTTTGGAAACGGGCGAAAAAGTATCGTTTATTTCGCCTATCAAAAATCTGAACCGCACAGTCGGTGCGATGTTGTCTGGTGAAGTGGCGAAAAAATATGGCCATGCAGGTTTGCCGGACGACACGATACATATTCAACTGCAAGGTACCGCTGGTCAATCCGCAGGCGCCTTCCTGGCTCAAGGCGTGACCTTGGACCTGGTCGGCGAAGGCAATGATTATGTTGGTAAAGGTTTGTCCGGTGGTCGCATTATCATCCGTCCAAACACAGAATTCCGTGGTTGGGCCGTTGACAATATCATCTGTGGTAATACGGTTTTATACGGCGCGATTGCCGGTGAAGCGTTCATTAATGGTGTAGCAGGTGAACGTTTCGCGGTACGTAATTCGGGCGCGGTTACCGTCGTTGAAGGAACTGGTGATCATGGTTGTGAATACATGACTGGTGGCACGGTGATTGTATTGGGCAATACTGGTCGCAACTTTGCTGCGGGTATGTCGGGTGGGATCGCGTATGTCTACGACCCGGACGGCGAATTTGAAGCTAAATGCAATATGTCCATGGTAACGTTGGAGCCCGTTTTGGCAGGCGACGTACAGACGGCGACGGTTGACAAAGCAATCTGGCACAGCCGTTTGCGTGGTGGCGAACCCGAAACTGATGAAGCGATATTGCGTAGTTTGATTGAGCGCCATTTCAAGCATACCGGTAGTACCCGCTCCCGCAATTTGCTGGATGACTGGGCACGCAGCCGCGCTAAATTCGTTAAGGTTTTCCCAACCGAATACAAGCGCGCTTTGGCTGAAATGTACGCAGCAAAACAGGCAACTTCAGCTTTAGAAAAGGCAGCTTAAAAAACATCAATTGTCAGCTGTGTGTGGTATCACGGCTGACATTGAAAAATGATTTTAGGGCTGTCAGCCCGCAACGATATTGAGGTCAAATTATGGGTAAAGTAACCGGTTTTATGGAATATCAGCGCTTGCAGGAAGCCAGCGAAGCGCCGCAATCGCGTAAAAAGCATTACAAAGAATTTTTAGTGCATCTGGATGACGCGCAATCAAAAGTTCAGGCAGCACGCTGCATGGATTGTGGTATTCCGTTTTGCAATAACGGCTGCCCGGTTAATAACATCATTCCCGACTGGAATGATCTGGTGTATCACGGTGATGTAAAGCAAGCATTGGAAGTTTTACATTCAACCAATAACTTTCCGGAATTTACCGGACGCATTTGTCCTGCACCATGCGAATCAGCATGTACTTTAGGTATCAATGAAGACGCGGTCGGTATTAAATCGATAGAACATTACATCATTGATAAAGGTTGGGAAAATGGCTGGGTAACGGCGAAAGTTCCGACCAACAAAACTGGTAAAAAAATTGCCATCGTTGGTTCTGGTCCTGCAGGTCTGGCTGCCGCACAACAATTGGCGCGTGCCGGACATGATGTGACTGTGTTTGAAAAAAATGACCGTGTCGGTGGTTTGCTGCGTTATGGCATTCCTGATTTTAAGATGGAAAAATCGCACATCGATCGCCGCGTTGAGCAGATGCAAGCTGAGGGTGTCACGTTCCGCACAGGTGTATTTGTTGGTAAAGATTTTCCAGCATCGATAACAAACTGGTCGAAAGAAACGATTTCTCCAGAAACCCTGCAAAAAGAATTTGATGCTGTTGTTATTGCTGGTGGTGCAGAAACACCGCGTGATTTGCCTGTGCCAGGTCGTGAGCTTAAAGGCGTACATTTTGCGATGGACTTTTTGCCTCTGCAAAACAAGGTCAATGCGGGCGACAAAGTAAAAGATCAGATCATGGCAACTGGCAAGCATGTCGTGGTGATTGGTGGTGGCGATACAGGTTCCGATTGCGTTGGTACATCTAATCGTCATGGCGCAAAATCGGTGGCGCAGTTTGAATTGTTGCCGCAACCTCCAGAGCAAGAAAACAAGCCATTAGTCTGGCCGTATTGGCCGACGAAGTTACGTACCTCGTCTTCGCATGAAGAAGGATGTGAGCGTGATTGGGCGGTCGCGACTAAACGTTTGGAAGGCAAAGCTGGTAAGGTTGATAAGTTAATTGCTTGTCGCGTGGAATGGAAAGACGGAAAAATGCAGGAAGTTCCGGATTCTGAATTTGAAATGAAAGCTGATTTAGTATTGCTGGCGATGGGTTTTGTTTCTCCAGTTCAACAAGTTTTAGATGCATTTGGTGTCGATAAGGATGCACGTGGAAATGCAAAAGCTACCACAGAAGGTGTTGGCTGCTATAAAACTAACGTCGATAAAGTGTTTGCTGCTGGTGATATGCGTCGTGGTCAATCTTTGGTGGTGTGGGCCATTCGCGAAGGTCGTCAGTGCGCGCGTGAAGTTGATTCGTATTTGATGGGTAGCTCAGTCTTGCCGCGTTAAATACCCCTTCTAATTTGTCAATTTTGACATTGTTTGCGTTATTTTTATCAATAGCTGATTTCCGGAAAGAAGCGGAAATTAGCTATTTTTTTTGGATATTATCAAAATATTGAAAGTTAATGACTTTGAGTTCATTAATTATTTGTGCTTTGCAAAAAATATTTTGAATTAAAATTTAAATAAATGGCAATTTTCAATATTTAATTCGGAAATTTTCATTTATTTTGAATTGGTGAAGATTTATTATAATTTTGATATACTTGTTGTAACAACTTCCTTTTCTGATCTGCATTACAATCTAGCTTTTGCAACATAAAATTCTCATACGTGCCAAATCTTGTTGAAATTCGCGATGTGCAATTCGGTTACGGAGCGCGGACAATTTTGTCTGGGCTGCGAATGGATTTCCCACGTGGTAAAGTCATTGCCGTCATGGGCGGCTCAGGTTCTGGTAAGACCACTATCCTGCGTTTGATCGGCGGACAAATACGTCCGCAATCAGGCACTGTGAGTGTTAATGGCCAGCCAATCCAGGATATGGATAATCAAGCTTTGTATGGCATGCGCAGAAAAATGGGCATGTTATTCCAGCACGGCGCATTATTCACGGACCTAAGTGTCTTTGATAACGTCGCCTTTCCGCTGCGTGAGCATACCAATTTGTCAGAATCGATGATGCGCGATCTCGTCATGCTGAAGTTGCAGGCAGTTGGATTGCGTAATGCTTCCGGTTTGATGCCATCTGAAATTTCTGGTGGTATGGCGCGTCGGGTAGCATTGGCGCGCGCGGTGGCACTTGATCCGGAATTATTGATGTACGACGAACCTTTTGCTGGTTTAGATCCGATTTCTATGGGTGTCACGGCCAATCTGATTCGAAATCTGAACGATGCGCTGGGATCAACATCGATTCTGGTATCGCATGACGTGAATGAGTCTTTTGCGATCGCTGACTACGTCTATTTCTTGTCGCAAGGAAAAATCGTGGCAGAAGGAACTCCAGCGCAGATGCGTGAGTCTGAAGATCCCTATGTCAAACAATTTGTCCATGCAGAAGCTGATGGCCCCGTTCCTTTCCATTATCCAGGCAAAACTTTATTGGATGACTTGGGTTTGAAAGGGCAGGCATGATATTTGAACGCATAGGACGTTGGGTACGTGAATCAGCGAATGATCTTGGCTATGCCACACGCTGTTTCTTTTTAATTTTGCGGAGTGCGTCAGGTTTATGGCGCAGACCACGACTGATTACCGATCAGATTCATTTTATCGGTAATTATTCGCTGGTAATTATTGCGGTTTCCGGTCTGTTTGTTGGTTTTGTTCTTGGTTATCAAGGGTATTACACGCTGAATCGATATGGGTCGGAAGAGGCATTGGGCCTTCTGGTCGCCTTGTCACTGACGCGTGAATTAGGTCCGGTAGTGACCGCTCTATTATTTGCCGGTCGCGCCGGGACTTCATTAACAGCTGAAATTGGTCTGATGAAAGCCGGCGAACAATTGGCGGCGATGGAAATGATGGCGGTTGATCCGATACAGCGGGTGTTGTCTCCACGCTTTATTGCCGGTTTGATTGCATTACCTATCCTGACGGCGATTTTTAATGCTATGGGTGTGATTGGTGGCTATATCGTTGGCGTGAAATTGATCGGTGTCGATGAAGGCTCATTTTGGTCGCAAATGCAGGCTGGGGTTGAGGTTTGGCAAGATATTGGTAATGGTGTCATAAAGAGTATCGTGTTTGGCTTTGCGGTCACGTTTGTGGCGTTGTTCCAGGGATATGAGGCACAGCCGACGCCCGAGGGCGTGGCCCGAGCGACTACTCGCACCGTGGTGATTTCATCTTTGTTGGTATTGTGGCTAGATTTCTTGCTGACTGCATGGATGTTTCAGTAAAAATAGAATGAGTTTATAGAGCGTAATAAGGCAAGTACGTTCTCTGCAGCGATAACATGAACTTCCTTTTTAGTACAAGGAAGCGGATTTTTTAGGAAAAATAATGCAAAAAAAATCTTTAGATTTTTGGGTGGGTTTATTCGTTGTCCTTGGGGCCGCAGCACTGCTGTTTTTAGCGCTTCAGGCCGGGAATATGAGTTCACTTTCTTTGGATAAGACCTATGATGTAGTAACTCGGTTCGATAATATCGGCGGCCTCAAGCCACGCGCAGCAGTCAAAAGCGCAGGGGTTGTCGTTGGTCGTGTAGCTGATATCAAATTTGATGACAAGACCTATCAGGCAACTGTTACTTTGCGCTTAGACACGCGTTATAAATTTCCAAAAGACAGTTCTGCCAAGATTTTGACGGCAGGATTGTTGGGAGAGCAATACATTGGTCTGGAAGCTGGCGGAGATACCAATAATCTGGTCGCTGGTGACAGAATTAAAATGACGCAGTCAGCCGTGGTGCTGGAAAATCTGATTAGTCAGTTTTTATTCAGCAAAGCGGCAGACAGTAGTTCGGATGATAAAAAATGAAACACCAAATGAATAAAATTTCCCTGACCCATCTTTGTAAGATGTTGGCGCTCACTATGTGTATTCTGGCGACAGGCTGTAGTACTACCACAGTGACTAAGATCAAAGATAAGGCTGATAAGACGATTGATGCCATTGCGGTTAAAACCAATATTGGTCAAAACCCGCGTGATCCGCTCGAAGGCTTCAATCGCGTCATGTACAATTTTAATGACACGATTGACCGTGCGGTTGCAAAACCGGTGGCGCAGGTGTACCACGATGTTTTACCAACATTTGTGCAGAATGGAGTAGGCAATTTTTTTGGTAATATCGGCGATGTCTGGAGTGCGTTTAATAGCTTGCTGCAAGGAAAAGGCGCGGAAAGTTTTACCAGCATCGTACGTGTGGGATTGAATACAACTTTTGGTCTTGGTGGTTTGATTGATATCGGTTCTCCAGCTGGATTGACCAAACATAAAGAAGATTTTGGTCAGACTTTGGGTGTTTGGGGTGTCAACTCCGGTCCATATCTGGTGTTGCCAATCTTAGGCCCAAGTACCGTGCGTGATGCCATTGCAACGCCGCTGGATTATTATGGCGATGCCTGGTCGTATTACAAGCCGGTATATATACGTAATACAGGCACAGTGGTGCGACTGGTCGATAAACGCGCAAATATCCTTGATGCAGGTTCTTTGATTGAAGACGCAGCACTGGATCAATATGTCTTTATCCGCGATGCCTATTTGCAACGACGAGAAAATCAAATTCATCCTGACGAATAATTCTGTCTGGGTGTCGATAATGTTAAAAAATTAATGCCGCAGATACGCTTGTATTTTATATAGGTAGCAACAATGTAAGCGATGGCAAATGTTGATCATCGCTGGATATGGAAAAAAAATGAAATTAATAACATCAATTAAAAGCCTTTTCACACAAATTTTTGTGTTGGCATTGGTAGGCTTTACGCTGGCTTCGCCAGCGACTGCAGCAGATGAAGCACCTGATGTGCTGGTTAAACGCATCAGTCAGGAAATCTTAGATCTGGCAAAAAATGATAAAGAAATTCAGGCGGGGAATCAAAAACGGGTGTACGACATGGTGGAATCAAAAATTCTGCCGTACATCGATTTTCAGCGTATGACCTCCTTGGCGGCAGGTAAGAGCTGGAGAGAGGCCACACCTGATCAACAGCAGCAACTGACCAAAGAATTCCGTACGTTGCTGGTATTCACTTATTCTGGAGCGATCTCTCAGATCAAAGATCAGCGCGTCGAGTTTAAACCTATGCGTTCTGCACCGGAAGATACTGAGGTGGAGGTTCGTTCACAAGTGATTCAGTCCCGTGGCGATCCAATTCAATTGAATTATCGCCTTGCTAAATCTGCAACTGGCTGGAAAATTTATGACATCAATGTACTCGGTGCTTGGTTGGTTGAAACTTACAAAGGTACCTTTAGTGAATCCATCAGTAAATCTGGTATCGATGGCCTGATTAAAACCTTGTCGGATAAAAATAAGAAGTTGGCTGCAGCTCCAGTTAAGTCAACCTCTAAATAACTAAATAACTGAATAACTGAAAGTTTTCTGTGTATAAATTAGCAGGCGAACTCTCGCAGAAAAATGCCCGTGAAGTTGCGGCGGCTGGTAATGCCGCCATTGCGCAGGGGCAGTCTGATTTTGATTTTTCCAGTCTTGTTCAGATTGATTCATCGGCCGTTGCCACGATGATTGAATGGCAACGTCAAGCTGCACAATATAAGAAAATTCTGCAATTTCATGCGGTCCCGGCAAGTTTAATCAGCCTGATACAACTTTATGGCCTGTCTGACCAATTTCACATCACCCCTGCCGAGCGACATTGACGTTCACTGCCAGGGGGAAATTCTCACGCCACTTTCAAGGCAATTACCGTAGCTGCTTTCAGTTCAAACGCTGAAAATCCCCTATAATCAAAGGTTTCGTCGCTATTCATTTAGTGATGAAACTACTGGTTTCTCGTTTATTTCCGATTCCTTTTGAGCACGCAAGTGCAAACATGCCATATGGCTGCCATACAAATTAGCAATATACAAAAACGCTACCAGTCCTTGCAGGCACTGGGGGGTGTCTCACTGTCGATTGAAGAAGGTGAATTTTTCGGATTACTTGGGCCAAATGGCGCAGGTAAGACGACACTGATTTCCATTTTGGCCGGACTAAATCGGGCAGATGCTGGCACGATTACCGTGCAAGGGCATGACGTTGTCAGCGACTATAGAAATGCCCGAAGCAAGTTAGGTGTTGTGCCACAAGAGTTGGTTTTTGATCCATTTTTTACCGTCCGCGAAACCTTGCGCATGCAGTCTGGTTATTTTGGTATCAAAAATAACGACAAATGGATAGATGAGATCATGGAAAACCTTGATCTGACCAATAAAGCCGATACCAATATGCGCGCCTTGTCCGGTGGTATGAAGCGCCGCGTACTGGTCGCGCAAGCACTCGTACACAAACCGCCGGTTATCGTTCTGGATGAGCCAACTGCTGGTGTGGACGTTGAATTGCGTCAGACTTTGTGGAAATTCATCGCACGTCTGAACCGTGACGGTCATACTATCGTGCTGACCACCCATTATCTGGAAGAAGCGCAGGCTTTGTGCAATCGTATTGCAATGCTCAAGCAGGGAAAAGTGGTGGCACTCGATACTACGGCCGCCCTGATTAAGCGCATCTCAGGCTCACAATTGCGCGTTACTTTGGCGAACAGCGGTAATATTGCTTTGCCAGCTTCTTTGCGTGACAAAATTATCACTCACGAAACACCGTCCAATCCGCATCAATTTATTTTGCGGGTGACTGATTATGCCCACGTCGAATCGATGTTAAGTGAGTTCCGTCTGGCGGGTTGTGTGATCGACGATTTGCAGTTGTTGCAAGCGGATCTGGAAGATGTCTTCCTGCAAATTATGGAAGGCTGAATATGATGAATATGACTGGTTTTAATACGCTGTTGTACAAAGAAGTGTTACGCTTCTGGAAGGTCGCAACGCAAACGATTACCGCGCCAATCATGACTGCATTGTTGTACTTGCTGATTTTTGGTCATGTACTGGAAGATCATGTACAGGTATATCCGGGCGTTCGCTATACCGCTTTCCTGGTACCTGGACTGGTAATGATGAGTGTTTTGCAAAATGCATTTGCGAATTCATCGTCATCCTTGATTCAGTCTAAGATCACTGGCAATCTGGTTTTTGTTTTGCTGCCACCTCTATCGCACTGGGAAATTTTTGGCGCATATGTTTTGGCTGCGATATTGCGTGGACTGGCAGTTGGTGCTGGCGTCTTTATTGTGACGGTATGGTTTGCGAATCTGAGTTTTTACTCACCTTTATGGATTATTCTGTTCGCATTGCTAGGTGCTGCCATGCTGGGTACGATGGGCTTAATCGCTGGTATTTGGGCAGAAAAATTTGATCAGTTAGCCGCGTTTCAGAATTTCCTGATTATGCCTGCGACCTTTTTGTCGGGTGTGTTTTATTCGATTCATTCCTTGCCGCCATTCTGGTTAACGCTGTCACGTTTTAATCCATTTTTTTACATGATCGATGGCTTCCGTTTCGGTTTCTTTGGCAAGTCCGATGTCGATCCTTTGCATAGCTTAATGATAGTCACAGTGTTCTTTATTCTGCTGGCGACAATTGCACTGCAGATGCTGAAGCGTGGTTATAAGTTACGTCACTAATTTAGTTTTAGAAAGAAAAGCTGTGTTTCCTACCCCTGAACAAATTAAAAATTACATTGCAGCTGGCCTGGAATGTACCCATCTGGAAGTCGAAGGCGACGGCCAGCATTTCAACGCCGTCATCGTTTCCGCCGCATTTGCCGGTAAGCGTCCGATTCAGCGTCACCAATTGGTGTACGCCGTGTTGGGTGATCGCATGCGCGAAGAAATCCACGCTTTATCGATGAAAACCCTGACGCCTGAAGAGTACCAAGCATAATGGACAAATTACTGATTACGGGCGGTTCCCGCCTGAACGGCGATATTCGTATCTCCGGTGCAAAAAATGCAGCGCTGCCTATCTTGTGCGCGGCCTTGTTGACCTCGGATGAATTGGTGTTACATAACGTCCCTTCATTACAAGACGTTAGCACCATGTTTAAATTACTACGTCAGATGGGCGTCAGTGTTACGCAAGAAGATGGTGTCACCACCTTGCGCGGCAATGCGATTGATAAACTCGAAGCGCCGTACGATATGGTGAAAACCATGCGTGCATCTATCCTCGTATTGGGGCCATTGGTGGCACGTTTTGGCGAAGCCAGAGTGTCTTTGCCAGGTGGTTGCGGTATTGGTTCGCGTCCGGTTGATCAGCACATCAAAGGCTTACAAGCCATGGGTGCTGAAATCACGATCGAAGCTGGTTATATCCACGCCAAAGCATCTCGTCTCAAGGGTACGCGAGTCGTTACCGATATGATTACTGTAACTGGTACTGAAAACTTGCTGATGGCAGCGACGCTAGCGGACGGTGAGACCATTCTGGAAAACGCGGCACGCGAACCAGAAGTGACTGATCTTGCTAATTTGCTGGTTGCCATGGGTGCCAAGATTGAAGGCATAGGTACTGACCGTTTGGTGATTCAAGGTGTTGAACGTCTCCATGGCGCTACTCACACCGTGATCTCTGACCGGATTGAAACCGCCACCTTTTTGTGTGCCGTTGCGGCGACGGGCGGTGACGTTCGCGTTACCCACACACGTACCGATATTTTGGATGTCGCTTTGGACAAGCTGCGCGAAGCCGGCGTGGTGCTGACTACTGGGCCAGACTGGATCCGCGCGCAAATGAGTGCCCGTCCAAAAGCAGTGGGTTTCCGCACCACCGAATACCCAGGCTTCCCAACCGATATGCAAGCGCAATTCATGGCGATGAACTGTATTGCCCAAGGCAATAGCCGCGTTACCGAAACGATCTTTGAAAATCGGTTCATGCATGTCCAGGAAATGAATCGCCTCGGTGCCAATATTGAGATTGACGGTCATACCGCGATTGTCAATGGCGTGGAAAAATTGGTCGGTGCACCAGTAATGGCGACAGATTTGCGCGCGTCAGCATCCTTGGTGATTGCAGGCATGGTGGCTGAGGGTGAAACACTGATTGATCGTATCTATCATTTAGATCGCGGATACGATCGTATCGAACTCAAGTTGTCGGCAGTGGGTGCCAATATTCAACGAGTAAAATAATGACGACACAACTGACATTGGCATTATCCAAAGGCCGTATTTTTGAAGAAACCTTGCCATTGCTGGAAGCTGCTGGCATACGCGTGACGGAAGATCCGGAAAAATCGCGCAAGCTGATTCTGGCAACCAATGATCCGGCAGTACGTGTGATCATCGTGCGTGCTTCTGATGTGCCGACTTACGTGCAATACGGAGCCGCCGATTTTGGCGTGGCGGGTAAAGACGTATTGCATGAACATGGTGGCGAAGGTTTGTATCAGCCTATCGATTTGAATATCGCCCGATGCCGTATGTCAGTGGCTGTCTCCGCTGGCTTTGATTATGCCAAAGCCGTGCGTCAAGGCGCGCGCTTGCGCGTCGCAACCAAGTACACCGAAACTGCACGTCAGCATTTCGCCAGCAAAGGTGTACACGTTGACTTGATCAAATTGTATGGTTCAATGGAATTGGCTCCGCTGGTCGGTTTGTCGGATGCCATCGTCGATCTGGTTAGTACAGGCAACACGCTCAAGGCGAATAATCTGGTCGAAGTCGAACACATCATGGATATTTCTTCGCGTCTGGTCGTGAATCAGGCAGCATTGAAATTAAAGCGTGAGCGTCTGCAACCGATTCTGGAAGCATTTGATCGCGCCTCCAAACTGAATACCTAATTTCTAGAGATAAGCATGGCTTCACTGATTACCCGCCTCGATTCTGCAGATGCAGATTTTTCTACCAGATTGTCGTCATTGCTGGCATTTGAAGCGAGCGAAGACGAAGCCATCGATCGCGCTGCCGCACAGATATTGGCCAGCGTCAAAGCCAACGGCGATACCGCCGTACTGGAAGCGACTAACCGTTTTGATCGTCTGCAAGCGGCCAGTATCGCTGAGCTCGAATTGTCGCAATCTGAAATGCAGGCAGCGTTGCAATCCTTAAGTCCTGCACGTCGTGCTGCATTAGAAACCGCGGCGCAGCGTGTGCGTGCTTATCACGAAGTGCAAAAACGAGAATGCGGTTCCGGTGGTTTTAGTTATACCGAAGCCGATGGCACGGTCTTGGGACAAAAAGTCACACCTTTAGATCGTGTTGGTATCTATGTACCTGGTGGTAAGGCGGCTTATCCTTCATCGGTATTGATGAACGCTATTCCTGCGAAAGTCGCTGGTGTACAAGAAATTATCATGGTGGTGCCGACACCGGATGGTGTTAAAAATCCATTGGTATTGGCTGCCGCCGCAATTGCTGGCGTTGATCGTGTATTTACCATCGGTGGTGCGCAAGCAGTGGGTGCTTTGGCCTACGGCACAGCAACGATCCCGCAAGTCGATAAAATTGTTGGCCCTGGCAATGCTTATGTGGCTGCCGCAAAACGCCGCGTGTTTGGTACGGTCGGTATCGATATGATTGCCGGACCTTCAGAGATTCTGGTGTTATGCGATGGCACCACGGATCCAGATTGGGTAGCGATGGATTTGTTCTCACAAGCTGAGCACGATGAATTGGCGCAATCCATTTTATTGTGCCCTGATGACGCTTATCTGGAAGCGGTTCGGGCGAGCATCGTCAAATTATTACCAACCATGCCACGTCATGAGGTAATACGTACCTCGCTGGCTAATCGTGGTGCCCTGATCAAGGTGCTCGATATGGATGAAGCCTGCGAAATCGCCAATAGTATCGCGGCTGAACATTTAGAAATCTCTGCTGAAAATCCGCAGCAATGGGCAGATAAAATTCGCCATGCAGGTGCGATGTTTTTAGGCCGCTATTCATCCGAAGCGCTGGGTGACTACTGCGCCGGACCTAATCATGTTCTGCCAACCTCACGTACTGCAAGATTTTCTTCACCGCTTGGTGTGTATGATTTCCAAAAGCGTTCATCGATGATTTTTGTCAGTGAACAAGGTGCGCAAACTTTAGGTAAAGTCGCTGCCGAGCTGGCGTATGGCGAAGGTTTGCAAGCCCATGCACGTAGTGCTGAACTGCGCCTGAAATGAATACGCTGAAATGAAAACTTCCATGAGTCCATGCGCATGAACGCAGATTGGCGCAATCAGATTTTTTGCGAAGATGCGCTAAATGGCTTAGCGCGGTTGCCTGATGCCAGCATTGATTTATTGCTGGCCGATCCACCGTATGGACTGGGCAAAGATTATGGTAATGATTCCGACAAAATGGAGTCAGCAGCCTATTTGGAATGGATGGCGCAATGGATAGATGCCGCTCTGCCTAAGCTCAAAGCGAACGGTAGTCTGTATATTTTTTTGACCTGGCGCTATTCGCCAGAAGTATTCGTTTTGCTCAAACAGCGCATGACGATGATGAATGAAATCATTTGGGATAGGCGCGTACCGTCGATGGGTGGCAGCGTGCGTAAGTATTCTTCGGTGCATGACACGATAGGTTTTTTTGTCAAAGCCAAAGATTATTATTTTGATCTGGATGCGATACGGATTCCGTATGATGCCGCCACCAAAAAAGCGCGCAGCCGGAAGATTTTTGAAGGCGCAAAATGGTTGGAGCTAGGCTTCAATCCAAAGGACGTATGGAGTGTTTCACGCTTGCATCGAGAGCATGCCGAACGTGAAGAACACCCAACCCAAAAACCGCTCGAAATTATCGAACGTATGATCAAGGCCTCTTGCCCACCAGGCGGCGTGGTACTTGATCCCTTTATGGGCAGCGGAACCACCGCCGTCGCAGCAAAACGTTGTGGGCGTGATTTTGTCGGTTTTGAGTTAAATCCCGATTATTGCGCGATGATAGAGAAACGCCTGAGTTTGCACCCAAGTATTGCGCCAGCAGTGGCGCTTGCATAAAACAATGCAGGGGGAGTATGCAGTGTTGACTGCATATCGCCAGCTAAATTTATAGGCTTTCCGTTTTTGATATGCCGTACTGCCTGGAGTATATGGAATGAGTAGCAGCAACGTAACGAATTTAACGACGCTAACGAACATTATTCGCCCTGAAATCGCCAGTCTGTCGGCGTATCACGTGCCGGATTCAGCCGGTTTTGTGAAACTCGACGCGATGGAAAACCCTTTTGTGTTGCCATCAGAATTGCAGCAAGACTTAGCGCATCATTTGGCGCAGGTTGCGATGAATCGCTATCCGGTTCCTTCTTACACGAATCTCAAAAACATCATTGCTGAAAAGTTAGGCGTACCAGCCGGACATGAAATTATTGTCGGTAATGGTTCCGATGAATTGATCGCCATGATCTCGGTCGCTTGCGCAAAGCCAGGTGCCAAAGTACTCGCGCCTGTGCCTGGTTTTGTGATGTATGCGATGTCCGCCAAATTTGCCGGGCTGGAGTTTGTCGGCGTTCCTTTGAATGCGGATTTCACGCTCAATAAAAGCGCTATGCTGGCAGCGATTACCGAACATCAACCAGTAATCACCTATCTAGCCTATCCTAACAATCCGACCGGCACCTTGTATGATGCGGATGACATGGTTGAGATTTTGCACGCGGTAGGCAATACCGGCGTTGTGGTCGTTGATGAAGCTTACCAACCGTTTGCGCAAACGAGTTTTATGTCACGACTGGCAGAGTTTGATAATCTTGTCGTGATGCGCACCGTGTCCAAGCTTGGGCTGGCAGGAATACGTTTGGGTTATATGGCGGGCAACAATGCATTAATGAATGAATTTGAAAAAGTGCGCCCACCCTACAATATCAATGTCTTAACACAAGCAGCGGCAGAATTTGTTTTACAAAGAGTTGAGGTGCTGGATGCGCAGGCAGCCGCATTACGCGCGCAACGTAGTCAGTTAGCAGCAGCCCTGAGCGCGATGTCGGGCGTGCAAGTATTTCCATCAGCAGCAAATTTTTTGCTGATACGTGTTGCAAACGCTGAACAAGTCTTTGTCAAATTGTTGAATCACAAAATTTTAGTTAAAAATGTGGGTAAAATGCATACTCTGCTAGAGAACTGTCTCCGTATCACCGTCAGTACTCAGGAAGAGAATGATTTATTTCTTGCTGCGTTTGCAGCTTCTATGTCATCAAAATGAATAACTCAACTCAACGCATTGCGGCGGTTACCCGCAATACCAACGAAACACAAATTCGTGTTGCCATCAATCTGGATGGCACCGGTCAGCAAAAGCTCAATACTGGCGTGCCATTTCTGGATCACATGCTGGATCAGATTGCTCGTCATGGTCTGATTGATCTTGATATCGAAGCCGTCGGTGATTTGCATATTGATGCGCATCATACGGTAGAGGACGTTGGTATTACCTTGGGACAAGCGTTTGCCAAAGCCATGGGCGATAAAAAAGGCATACGTCGCTATGGTCATGCGTATGTTCCTTTGGATGAAGCGCTGTCGCGCGTCGTTGTCGATTTTTCTGGTCGCCCTGGACTTGAATACCATATTCCATTTACCCGCGCCATGATTGGTGGTTTTGACGTTGATCTGACGCGCGAATTCTTTCAGGGCTTTGTGAACCACGCATTGGTGACATTGCACATCGATAATTTGCGTGGCGACAATGCGCATCACCAATGCGAAACCGTGTTTAAAGCCTTTGGCCGTGCTTTACGCATGGCAACAGAGCTTGATGCACGCGCTGCTGGCACTATTCCATCTACTAAGGGTAGCCTTTAATTTGTGTTTTCAGACTCTGTCACAACATAATCATGAAGCTTGGATGGTAAGGTTGATGCGGAGTAAATTATGATGAATAAAATTGTTGTTGTTGATTACGGTATGGGAAATTTGCGCTCAGTAGCGCAAGCCCTGCGCGCCGTCGCGCCTGAGGCCAATGTACTGATTTCCGGCGAAGTCGCCGACATTCAAAGCGCTGATCGCATTGTTTTGCCTGGTCAGGGTGCAATGCCTGATTGCATGAGCAGTTTGCGCGACTCAGGTGTCCATGAAGCGGTTTTGGATGCTGCGCGGAACAAACCACTGTTTGGCGTGTGTGTCGGTGAGCAAATGTTGTTTGATCTGAGTGAAGAGGGCAATACACCTGGCTTAGGCTTATTGCCTGGTAAGGTAGTGCGTTTCAGACTCGATGGTCAGCTGCAGGCCGACGGCTCACGTTTTAAAGTCCCGCAAATGGGATGGAACCGCGTGCAACAATCGCGGTCTCACGCTTTGTGGCAAGATATACCTGACGAGGCGTATTTTTACTTTGTGCATAGCTACTTTGCGCAGCCTGAAAATGCGCAGCATACGGTAGGCATCACCGATTACGGTCATCCATTCGCTTGTGCAGTGGCGCGCGACAATATTTTTGCCACGCAATTTCATCCTGAAAAGAGTGCCCAGGCTGGCTTGCAACTGTATAAAAACTTTGTACACTGGAATCCCTGATGGAAACTTTGTGCTGTAGTCTGCGCATCGTTTGTATGCAATTCACTTGAATTTGGCTTTTTTGATTTTTTACTGTCTTTTAGACGCTTATATTTCTTTTACATCATGTTGCTCATCCCTGCTATCGACCTGAAAGATGGTCACTGCGTACGCCTCAAACAAGGTGATATGGACCAAGCCACCGTGTTTTCTGAAGATCCGGCTGAAACCGCTCGTCATTGGCTCAAGCAAGGCGCACGTCGCCTGCATCTGGTTGATCTGAATGGCGCATTTGCTGGCAAACCAAAAAATGAAGCGGCGGTGAAGGCAATTATTCAGGCTGTGCGTGACTACGCTGAAGAAACTGATACCGAAGAAATTCCGGTGCAGTTGGGTGGCGGGATTCGTGATCTTGATACCATAGAACGTTATCTGGATGATGGTTTGTCGTACATCATTATTGGTACAGCCGCGGTCAAAAATCCAGGCTTCCTGGCAGATGCATGTAGCGCATTTCCTGGTCAGATCATCGTCGGTATTGATGCCAAAGATGGCAAAGTAGCGACCGATGGTTGGAGTAAATTGTCTGGCCATGAAGTCATCGACCTCGCGCAAAAATTTGAAGGTTATGGCGTTGAGGCAATTATTTATACTGATATCGGACGCGACGGCATGATGGGTGGCGTGAATATCGAGGCGACTGTCAAATTGGCGCAAGCGGTCAGTATTCCCGTGATTGCTTCTGGCGGTGTGCATAATTTGGCCGACGTTGAAGCCTTGTGTGAAGTACAAGGTGAAGGCATCGAAGGCGTGATCTGCGGTCGTTCAATTTATGAAGGCACGCTGGACCTGTTGACGGCGCAAGATCGTGCAGACGAACTGAGCGACGACGGCACCGAGTACTATTCCGAAGAAGAAGCCGAATGAGTTTAGCTAAACGCATTATCCCTTGCCTTGATGTAACGGCTGGTCGCGTGGTGAAGGGAATAAATTTTCAAGAATTGCGCGATGCTGGTGATCCTGTCGAAATTGCGCGTCGTTACGATGCGCAAGGTGCCGATGAAATCACATTTTTGGATATCACCGCCTCATCCGATGGACGCGATCTGATTTTGCCGATCATTGAAGCGGTCGCTTCGCAGGTATTTATTCCATTGACGGTTGGCGGCGGTGTTCGCACCGTGGTTGATGTGCGCCGCTTATTGAATGCAGGTGCCGACAAAGTGGGTATCAATACGTCTGCCGTGACCAATCCACAACTGGTCGCGGACGCTGCATCGAAATACGGTTCACAATGCATTGTGGTTGCCATTGATGCCAAAAATGTCGCACCAGGAAAATGGGAAGTCTTTACCCATGGTGGACGCAATGCAACAGGTTTGGATGCCGTTGAATGGGCGCAAAACATGGCCCGCCTTGGCGCTGGCGAGATTTTGCTGACCAGCATGGACAAAGATGGCACCCGTTCTGGTTTTGATTTAGGACTTACACGTGCGATCTCAGACGCCGTGTCTATTCCGGTTATTGCATCAGGCGGCGTTGGTAGTTTGCAAGATTTGGCCGATGGGATAAAAATAGGTGGGGCTGACGCTGTCTTGGCGGCCAGTATTTTTCATTATGGTCAACATACTGTTGGCGAAGCAAAGCAATTTATGGCAGCGCAACATATTCCTATGAGGTTGGTATGAGTGCCGCTAAGTGGTTAAATAAAGTGAAGTGGGACGATCAAGGTCTGGTGCCTGTGATCGCACAAGAGGCCAGTAGCAACGATGTGTTAATGTTTGCCTGGATGAATCGCGAAGCCCTGTCCAGAACAGTGGAATTGGGTGAAGCCGTGTACTGGAGCCGTTCGCGCAAGAAATTGTGGCACAAAGGCGAAGAATCCGGTCACGTACAAAAGGTCAAAGAAATTCGCCTCGATTGCGATGAGGATGTGGTTTTGCTGAAAATAGAGCAAACCGACAGCATTGCTTGTCACACAGGTCGCCATTCGTGTTTTTTTCAAAAATTTGAAGGTAGCCTCAATGATGGTGATTGGGCAGCCGTTGATCCCGTGCTGAAAGACCCGGAAAGCATTTATAAATGAGCGCTACTCAAGAACAAGTTTTGCAGCGACTGGCAGAAATCATCGAAAGTCGCAAGCTCGCCAATGGTGGTGACCCAGACAAATCGTATGTCGCGCGCTTATTTGCCAAAGGCGACGATGCGATTTTGAAAAAAATTGGCGAAGAAGCAACCGAAACCGTGATGGCCGCTAAAGACGCACGCGTCTCGGGTGATCATTCTAAGGTCTTGTACGAATGTGCTGATTTGTGGTTTCATTCGCTTGTCATGTTAGCCCAGTATGATCTGCGCCCGCAGCAAGTATTGGATGAGTTAGCGCGACGTGAAGGCCTTTCTGGTCTGGAAGAAAAAGCCTCTCGATCAGAATAACCCCCTGAGCCAAGTCAAATGAGTTGTTTCTTTGCTTATTGAAAACGGATAAAACGTGGATAATTGCATTTTCTGTAAAATTGCGGCTAAGCAAATTCCTTCGTCTATTGTTTACGAAGATGATGAATTGCTGGCGTTTAAAGATATTAATCCGGCAGCGCCTGTGCATTTACTGGTAATCCCGAAAATCCATCTGGATACCTTGTCTTCTGCACAAGCTGAACATCAGGCGGTTTTAGGAAAAATGCTGGCGCTTGCCCCCAAATTGGCGTCAGATCACGGTTGTGCACCCATTCAGCAGGCGGATGGTCGCTATAACGGCGGCTACAAAACCTTGATTAATACGGGCGCGGACGGTGGACAAGAGGTGTATCATTTGCATATGCACGTCATTGGCGGTCCTCAACCGTGGCGTGGACAACGCTAATTAAATTTTGATGAGAGCATTGCTTTCATTAGCATCAACAGGAGTACATCATGGGTTCATTTAGTGGTTTGCATTGGCTGGTGGTTCTGGTCATTGTGATTTTGGTATTCGGCACCAAAAAGTTGGGCAATATCGGTAGCGATCTTGGCAAAGCAGTCAAAGGCTTTAAGGACGGCATTAAGGGTGAAGAAGAAAAAGCACCTGTTGCGCAAGCCAATGCTGAAAAAACCATTGATGTTGACGCCAAAGAAAAATCCAAACAGTGATTTGTTCAAAGGTGCTTTTCAGTTTTCCCGGTGCTTATCTAGCGGATAAACACGATGATTGATTTAGGTATCAGCAAACTCGCCTTGATTGGTGTGGTTGCCTTAATCGTGATCGGTCCGGAAAAGCTGCCGCGCGTTGCCCGCATGGCAGGCACGCTGCTGGGGCGCGCGCAACGCTACATCAACGATGTCAAAGCAGAAGTCAGTAAAGAAATAGAGCTCGACGAATTGCGCAAGATGCAAAAAGACGTGCAGGAAGCTGCGCACAACGTTGAACAATCGGTGTCGCAATCATGGAATGAAACGACCGATGAATTGCGTACGATAGGACAAGAAAATTCTATTTCGTCTTCGACCTATAGCAATTCCTGTGTCAGTACCGAGCAACTGGCGCGTAAGGCAAAAGAGTTTCGCCGCAAAAAACTGGCTAAAACTTCTGCCATTCCAAGCTGGTACAAAAATCGCCACGGTCAGCGCAATCACATTGTTTCAGGTTCCGCACGCATGGCGCGCCACCGCGCTAAATCGCGCGCGCCTGTCAGTTTCTATTAATTCCATTTGATGTCACAGTCTATGTCCCAGCGTTCTCTTTTTTGGGTGGTATTCGCATGAGCGATAAAATTGAACCCGGCGTTGAGGAAAGTTTTATTTCCCACCTGGTTGAATTGCGTGATCGTCTGGTCAAGGCTTGCTATGGCTTGGCCATCGCCACTGCATTGTTGATGTTATGGCCAGGGCCTTCGGCGATTTATGATTTTCTGGCGCAGCCTATGGTCGACTCTTTACCGGTCGGTTCGCAAATGATTGCGACTGGCGTGATTTCGCCTTTCATGGTGCCGATGAAAGTCACCATGTTGCTGGCGGTGTTAGTGGCATTGCCATGGATACTGTATCAGGCATGGGCATTCATTGCGCCGGGCTTGTATGCGCATGAAAAGCGTCTAATCGCCCCGCTGGTGATCTCGTCATCGATACTATTTTTGACTGGTGTGGCGTTTTGCTATTTCATTGTTTTCAGCCGCGTTTTTAAGTTTATCAACGCGTTTTCACCAACCTCTATCCACATGGCACCGGATATCGAAAATTATCTGGATTTTATTATGTCCATGTGTCTCGCCTTTGGCGTGACGTTTGAAGTACCAGTGGTGGTGGTGGTACTGGTTCGTATGGGCATCGTTTCTGTTGAGAAGCTCAAGGCGATTCGTCCGTATGTGATCGTTGGCGCATTTGTGATCGCCGCGATTGTGACGCCACCCGATCTGGTCAGTCAGTTCTCATTGGCGCTGCCGATGTGGATGTTGTATGAGCTGGGTTTGGTGATTGCGCCGCTGTTTGTACGCGTGACGCAGGCGCCAGATACGGTCGACTAAAAACCATCGTTTGACAGGTTTCAGTGAATAAAAAAGAGGCGGGGTGTCTTCGGACATCCCGCCTCTTTTTATATTTGATCGCTGATGAACTTAAGCACCGCGCAACCATTGTACGAGCGGCAGAGCGCTTTGATATGCTTTGAGCAAAGTCTGTTTCACTTCATCGCTGCCCAGACCTTGATAAGGGCATTCAGTCCACACCATGAAGTTTTTGAGCTTCAGGTATTCAATGTGCTTAAGATCGGCGTCATAGCCTTTTGGTGGGCGTTTGAGCTTACCTTCTTCTTGTAGTTCACCAAACGTTTGCTTCAACTTTCTATCTTTGAGCAGTTTTTCAAAGCCAGCTTCATCATTGATGATATGTTCACGGATCGCTTTTAAACGGTCAGCAGGCGGCATATATTCGCCGCAGGCAAAGAATAGTCTGCCGTTGGCGTCCAGTTGAAAGTAGTACGCAGGACCACCTCCTTCACTCGGTTTTTTGCGACCGCTAGGCAGAATCGACGATGAAAACGTGGTTTTGTAAGGCGATTTGTCGTGCCCAAAACGCACATCGCGGTTAATACGAAACAGTGCCTTTTTGGGTTCGCAGCCAGCAATTGCTGGATCAAATTTTTGAATGCTGGTGATCAGTTCTGTCACCAGTTGCAAAAATTCCACGCGCAAAATATCGTAACGTGGTTTGTTCATCACAAACCAGGCCCGGTTATTGTTTTCGGACAGTTCCGACAAGAACGCTTGCAGATCAATCAGATGCATTTTGTTTTATTCTTCACGACGTGATGGTGGACGTTTGCCTATCAATACTTGCAAGGTAGGTTCTTGATTGTTTCTTAAAACGGTAATCTTGGCTTTATTTCCAGGTATCAGTTGTGCTACCAGATTAAACATTTCCAATGTTCCTTTTACTGGCTTGCCATCGATAGAAACCAGAATGTCGCCGGGTTTCATTCCCGCCTTATCTGCTGGTCCCCCACGCACGACACCTGCGATAATCGCGCCAGATTTTTGTTTGATGCCAAAGCTTTCCGCTAATTCAGGGGTGATCTCTTGTGGCTCCACGCCTATCCAGCCACGTACCACCTGACCCTGGCTGATGATTGATTCCATCACCGACTTCACTGTTGAAATTGGCGTTGCAAAGCCTATGCCTACGGAGCCACCAGTTTGTGAGTAGATTGCCGTATTGATGCCGAGTAAATTGCCGTTAATATCGACCAGGGCACCACCTGAGTTACCTGGGTTGATTGCAGCATCAGTCTGAATAAAGTTCTGAAACGCATTTTCAGTCAGATTATTCCGCCCCAATGCAGAAACAATGCCCATTGTCACGGTCTGACCGACACCAAACGGGTTACCTATCGCAAGAACCACATCACCGACCTGCGCGTCGTCAGTATGCCCCAGAGTGATTGCTGGCAGGTCAGGAAGATTAATTTTGATGACTGCCAAATCTGTTTCTGGATCTGTTCCCACGACCTTTGCTGCCGCCGAGCGGCCATCGGCGAGGGCGACATCAATTTCATCTGCGGACTCAACCACGTGATTGTTGGTGAGAATATATCCCTCAGCGCTGACAATTACGCCCGACCCCAGACTGGATTGGCGTTCCGATCGCTGTCCCTGGTCGCCGAAGAAACGTCTCAACGTCGGGTCGTTCAATAATGGATTGCGTGAACGCTGGACTTCTTTGGAGGTGTAGATATTGACCACCGATGGCATGGCTTTTTGTGCAGCTTTTCGATAACTGCTTTGTGCTGCCACATTGTTAGCAGGGGCCTCTTGGAGAGAGATACCAGGAGATAAGCCTGGCACGTGACTATTATTCAAGGCATTATTTGCCCAGTCAGGCTTGAGGGTGGTTAAAATAAACCAGATCGCCAGACCAACTGTTACAGTCTGAGCAAACAATAACCAAAGACGTCGCATAGGTGAATGATGAGTAAAAAATTGGTAAGTAGGGATCAACTTGCAAAATTTCTAGAGACAGAATTACAAGTGGCACGTGTTCGTGATTATTGCCCAAATGGCTTGCAGGTGGAAGGGCGAAATGAGATTGGCTGCATTGTGACTGGCGTTACTGCCAGTATTGCCTTGCTCGAAGCCGCTATTGAACTGCGTGCCGATGCCATTATGGTACATCATGGTTACTTTTGGCGTGGCGAGGATATGCGCGTCATTGGTCACAAGCAACGTCGTATTAAATTACTATTGCAAAACGATATCTCCTTATTTGGTTATCACCTGCCTCTGGATATGCACCCTCGTATAGGAAACAATGCTCGTTTAGCTCAGGTATTGAGTTTGCGTGCGACAGGGCGTTTTGGTGACGATGATCTGGGTTGGCTGGGTGAAATTGATGTACCTGAGGTCGTCACGATGAGCGACCTGGAGCATCATGTCGCTACACGCCTGGGCAGAAAACCCTTATTGATCGGGGATCCGATGCAAAAAATAGGCAAAGTAGCCTGGTGTACCGGTGCAGCACACAACATGCTGGATCAGGCAATTGGTGCTGGCGCAAACGTCTATCTGAGCGGAGAAATTTCTGAACCTATAGTGCATCTGGCGCGTGAAGCGGGTGTTGCTTACCTCGCTTGTGGTCATCATGCGACAGAGCGTTATGGGATCAAGGCGCTGGGGGAGTTGATTGCGCAAGAGTTTGGCATCGAACACCACTTCATTGATATCGATAATCCAGTCTGATGTCTGGTTTGCAGCCATTGAATCGGGTGAATCAGTGGCTGCTCCCGGTAAAAATGCAGTGCGACTTTATTTTTTCAGGGAATCTCGAATTTCTCTGAGTAAGATGACGTCTTCTGGTGTTGGCGCTGGTGCAGGCGCAGGTGCTGGTGCTGGTTCTTCTTTACGCAGTTTATTGACCAGTCTGACCATTTGAAAAATCACGAAAGCCAGAATAATGAAATTGACAGTCACAGTGATGAAGTTACCATAGGCCAAGACACCGCCTGCTTTTTTAGCTTCAATCAAAGTCAGTTGTGCGCTTTGACCATTCAGTGGCAGGTAGTAGTTGGAAAAATCCAGGCCGCCAAATAATTTACCAATAACAGGCATGACGACGTCGCCGACTAAAGAGTCAACAATTTTGCCAAATGCACCGCCGATGATGACACCCACAGCCAAATCGACTACATTTCCCTTTGTGGCAAAGGTTTTGAATTCTTGCATCATGCTCATTGATGGTCTCCGTAAAAATTAATGGCGAATGTGCCGTTCGATCAATTGTCCATATTTTAATGCGCAAATCGTTGAATTTGCCGCTATAGTTTGTCAATTATCTTTACAGAAAATCACTGATTTTTCACATTTAGCACATAAAATCACGTGCCAATATGAACTATGTCAAATAGTGACGGTTTTGTAAAAATAAAGGGAAAGTGTTGCTGTTTTGGGTAGTATTTGCTTTAAAACCATATCTCGCTACTTTATAATTTAATGTTGCTAGATGCGGGTTTGAACTTCATCAAGTTTCGATTTTTGACAGATTGGGGTTGGTATGAGTAATGAAAAGCAGGTCGATTCCGGCCGTCGCGGTTTGCTCGTCGCCACTTGCGCGGCGGGTGGTGTGGCAGGATTGGCAACGGCTGGGGCGCTAGTCAGCACTTTCCAGCCATCAGAGCGTGCAAAAGCAGCTGGCGCTCCGGTGGAAGTAGATATCTCCGCTCTAAAGCCAGGTGAAATGACCACTGTTGAGTGGCGTGGTAAACCTGTCTGGATTTTAAAACGGACGCCAGAAATGTTGGCCAGTCTGCCAAAAACAGAAGATAAGGTGGCTGATCCAGAGTCTAAAAAACCTTACACCATGGAGTTACCTGAGTATTGCGATAAGCAAACCCGTTCGCGTAAAGAGCACTCAGATTTGTTAATTGCCGTTGGTATTTGTTCTCACCTCGGTTGCTCGCCTAGTTCAAAATTCCAAGCCGGCGCACAGCCTTCGTTGCCAGATGACTGGCAAGGTGGTTTTTTGTGCCCATGCCACGGTTCGACTTTCGATCTGGCCGGTCGCGTATATAAAAACAAACCAGCACCGCAAAATCTGGATGTGCCACGTCACATGTTTTTATCGGATACCAAAATTGTCATCGGTAAAGATGAGAAAGGCGAGGCGTAATCATGGCGTTTGTTGAAAAAAAGCTTCCTGCTGATGCACCCGTTGTCGATAAAGCCCTCAATTGGGTCGACTCCCGTTTTCCACTGACTAAACTGTGGAACGATCAATGGGGTAAATACTACGCACCTAAGAATTTTAATTTCTGGTACATCTTCGGCTCACTGGCAATGCTGGTGTTGGTCATTCAGATCGTTACCGGTATTTTCCTGGTAATGCACTACAAGCCTGATGCAACATTGGCTTTCGCATCTGTTGAATACATCATGCGTGACGTGCCTTGGGGTTGGTTAGTGCGCTACATGCACTCCACAGGTGCTTCGGCCTTCTTCATCGTGATTTATCTGCATATGGCACGTGCATTTATGTACGGTTCTTATCGCAAGCCACGTGAGTTGATTTGGTTGTTTGGTTTTGCGATTTTCTTGTGCCTGATGGCTGAAGCCTTCTTCGGTTACTTGTTGCCTTGGGGTCAGATGTCTTATTGGGGGGCGCAGGTTATTGTTAATTTGTTTGGTGCGATTCCATTCATTGGCCCAGATCTGTCTTTGTGGATCCGTGGTGACTACGTTGTTTCTGATGCGACACTGAACCGTTTCTTCTCGTTCCACGTGATTGCCATTCCTTTGGTATTGCTCGGTCTGGTTGCAGCGCATCTGATCGCTTTGCATGAAGTGGGTTCGAACAACCCAGACGGTATCGAGATCAAAGAAAACTTAGGCCCTGATGGTCATCCTTTGGATGGTGTTCCTTCACATCCTTACTACACTTTCCACGATATTTTTGGTGTAACAGTGTTCCTGACCTTGTTCAGTGCTGTGATCTTCTTTGCGCCAGAAATGGGCGGTTACTTCCTGGAATACAATAACTTTATTCCGGCAGACTCACTGAAGACCCCTCCGCACATTGCTCCAACCTGGTACTTCACGCCGTTCTACTCGATTTTGCGTGCCACCACTTCAGAGTTCTTGTTCGTAGCGCAGGCTGGTATTGCGGCCTACGTAGCATTGATCTACCTGACCACCAAATTACCGCAGACCATCAAATTTGCGATTGCTGGCTTGGGGTTGGTCGTGATCGCAGGCATGATGCCAGGCGCATTGGATGCGAAATTCTGGGGTGTGGTGTTGTTTGGTGGCTCTGTTGTTATCCTGGCTTTCTTGCCTTGGATCGACCTGTCACCAGTAAAATCCATACGCTATCGTCCAGATTGGCACAAATTGGTGTACATCGTATTTGCGATTACTTTCGTGACTTTAGGTTATCTGGGTGTACAACCACCATCACCAATTCGTGAACGTATCTCTCAGGTTTGCGCAGTCATCTACTTCAGCTTCTTCCTGTTGATGCCTTGGTGGAGTGCGATGGGTACCTTTAAAACAGTACCGAAGCGTGTAACTTTTACGCCACATTGAGCAAATTAAGCGAGGAAGAATAAGCATGAAATTACTTAAAAAACTGATCGCGACTCTGGCTTTCGTTCCGGCTTTGGTGATGGCAAATGAAGGGGGTTTTCCTTTAGATCACGCACCGGATCGGTCCACAGATATGGCTGCTTTACAAAATGGCGCTAAATTGTTTATCAATTATTGCTTGAACTGCCATTCTGCTTCAGCGATGCGTTACAACCGTCTGCGTGACATTGGCTTGACTGAAGATCAAATCAAAACCAATTTGTTGTTCACTGGTGAAAAAGTCGGTGATCTGATGAAAACGACCATGGCACCGAAAGATGCCAAGGCCTGGTTTGGTGCGGTTCCACCAGATTTGTCAGTGATCGCCCGCGCCAAAGCATCAGAAGCAGGCTCCGGTGCCGACTGGCTGTACACTTATCTGCGTACTTACTACAAAGATGAGTCTCGTCCGACAGGCTGGAACAACATGGTCTTCCCTAACGTTGGCATGCCGCATGTGTTGTGGCAATTGCAAGGTGTTCGTACCGCAAAGTTTGTCGAAGAGAAAGATCCGCATGACGAATCTAAGTCTGTTCACAAGTTTGACGGCTTCGAAAAAGTTTCCGATGGGACATTAACTACAGCAGAATATGACAACGCAGTGGGTGATCTGGTAGCATATCTACAGTGGATGGGTGAACCAGCACAATCAACTCGCAAGCGTTTAGGTGCTATAGTTGTGATATTCATGGCGTTTTTAGCGACACTTGCATGGCGTTTGAATGCGTCCTACTGGAAGGAAGTTAAGTAAAAGCAATGTTTCTGTCTTGCGAAATGAGTTAAATAACAAGTCAGAATTTTCTCAGATCGCCCGTTTTTCTCCGTCGTAAACGGGCGAGTAATCCCTAGGGTGAGGTGCGCAAAATTGGCACCTCGCCCTGATCGTTTTTAAGGAACTATAAAAATGATGGTTCTCTACTCGGGCACAACTTGCCCATTTTCTCAACGCTGCCGTTTGGTATTGTTTGAAAAAGGTATGGATTTTGAAATCCGTGATGTTGATTTATTCAACAAACCTGAAGATATTTCGACCATGAATCCTTATGGTCAGGTGCCAATTTTGGTTGAACGCGAATTGATATTGTATGAATCCAATATCATCAATGAGTACATTGACGAGCGTTTCCCACATCCACAATTGATGCCTGCTGATCCGTTGCAACGCGCACGTGCACGTTTGATGCTGTTCAATTTTGAAAAAGAATTGTTCGTTCACGTTCATACTTTGGAAAACGACAAAAATACTAGCTCCGCGAAGGTTCAAGATAAAGCACGCGCAGAAATTCGTGATCGTCTGACCCAATTAGCGCCTTTGTTCATCAAGAACAAATACATGCTGGGTGATGAGTTCTCTATGTTAGACGTGGCGGTTGCACCATTGTTATGGCGTCTGGATCACTACGGTATCGAGTTGTCCAAAACAGCCGCACCTATCATGAAATACGCAGAACGTATTTTCTCCCGTCCTGCTTACATCGAAGCATTGACGCCATCTGAAAAAGTAATGCGTCGTTAATCTGCTTGTTTCAATAAGCAGATTGATCCTTGCGGGTCATAGAATGAGGCTGACTAGTTGCATCAGGTCAGCCTTGTTGTTTTCTGAACTGCGATCTATGCTTAATTATTTATACGTTTGAGTATCTCTTATGCAAGAAACATCTACTAAGCCCTATTTCATGCGTGCCATTTACGAATGGTGCACAGATAACGGCTACACCCCCTACATGGCAGTCAAAGTTGGCGGTGCAGCGCAAGTACCGATGGAATTTGTACGCAATGGCGAAATTGTCCTCAACATCAGCTTTGGTGCCACTAGCGGCCTCAAAATGGATAATGAAGCGGTGACATTCAAAGCCCGCTTCGGTGGTGTTTCGCGCGAAATCTATGTACCTGTCGCCAACGTGATCGCGGTCTACGCCAGCGAAAATGGCCAGGGCATGGCATTTGAACTAGAACTCGGCGAACCCATTTCCGAAGAGGAAGATACCCCGCAGCCAGTCGAAGAAAAGACCAAACCTAGCCTTGGTTTAGCCGCCGTAAGTTCCGGTTCTGGCAGTGTCACAAATACAAATTCTGAAAAAGATCAAAAAAAATCAGAAAAGCCCTCGCTAAAAATAATAAAGTAGACTATAATCTTGGTCTTCGGAAGTGCTTGAGCAATCAAGTGCAGACGATAAGATTTCCGCCGGCTTAGCTCACTTGGTAGAGCAGTTGACTTGTAATCATCAGGTAGCCAGTTCGATTCCGGCAGCCGGCACCAGTAAGACTAAGGGCTCACAGCAATGTGAGCCCTTTTTTATTTCCGAATCCTGAATCGTGAGTTGGCTAGGGGGCGTTGAATACTAACTTCCCGCAACCACTCACAGTCAGTTATGCAGCCATCAGTCAGAAGCTGTATTCCTCTCATCGCATTTCGCAATCAAATCATGGATGACGCCATGTTTTGGTGATTTCAATGGTTTCAATCAAACATTGCTGACGAACAGTAAAGCCCCTTTCGATGGTTGTTTGGATTGCCTTCGATCGTTTTTGATCCTCATAACATTTCGCAACCAGACATAATTTGTAGCTAAAAAATTATGTTATTAATATAATCATTTGTAACTTTTTATCGTATTAGCACTTCAATGACAAGGTTCAGCATATAGTCACTATGCTAGGATGAGATTGCTGTGGGAAGTAGCTAAGCATAGGGATGTCTTCGGTAAAAAACTGGCATATAACCGGTCATGCTGATGCCACAACAATTTGTACCACGTCAGTAAAAAATTGGACAAACGAGCCTGTTCATTTTTTTTGCAACATTTGCTCAGCGAAATGTGAGATGCGATCTGATGCTGTGAGCTTACGTTATTGATCGTGGAATTCGTTTTCAGATACGCAATAATTTGGATCTAGGACACATGGATAAGAAATCTGCAGCAAAGCTAAAACGAAATTTCAAACACATGGCAACAGCAGTGGCAAATGCACCGCTGGTTGTGGCGCATGAAGTGGTCGAAGAAACGACCCATATGCTTCATGCCGAAGGCGAGCTAAAACCTGGGAGTGGTCTCGCTAGTGGTGTATTTGCGCTGGCCTTGGCGATTTTATGCTTTTTAGGCGTACTGGCATTTCATTTCCCACAATACTTAACGACCCCCGAACTCAGAGCACAATACAACGTTGCGGTGATACGGCAAGTGATGTTCGTGGCTTTGATCATCTCAGGTAGTTGGTCGCTGGCGAATGTCGCCAGAAATCGTAGTCGTGGCGTCAATTGTGCAGCGCTTTTTTTGGTGTTGGCGACAGTGGCGTTGGGTGGCTCGCGCGTGCCGGTAGGGGATTTTGCAGATGGCACCCCTTATCTCGGGCTTGATTGGCTAATTTTGGATTTGCTTGGGTCGTCGATTATCTTCATCGCTTTGGAGAAGGCATTTCCGCTCTATAAAGGGCAAGCGATATTCAGAAAAGCGTGGCAGAACGACTTGGTTCATTTTGTGGTAAACCATTTACTGATTGGCTTCATGCTGTTGGTTGTGAATTACCTGATACATAATGTATTTGGTTGGATGGTCAGGCATGAGGTGCAAGAATTTGTCAGCACGATCTGGTTTGTTCCTCAACTCTTACTTGCCGTGTTTGTGGCTGATTTTGTGGAGTATTGGGCTCACAGGGCCTACCATGAGGTGCCTTTCCTGTGGAAGTTCCATGCGGTGCATCACTCTTCGGAGGTCATGGATTGGATCGCAGGCAGCCGCTTGCACATGTTTGAAATCATCGTGACACGTGTCGTTATCCTCGGTGCTCTGTATGTCGTGGGTTTTACCAAACCAGTGTTGGACGCCTACATTATTGTTGTAGGCTTTCAGGCGGTATTTAATCATGCCAATGTCCACATCAATTGGGGAACGCTACGTAAGGTGTTCGTAACGCCGGATTTTCATCATTGGCATCATTCGTCGGACGATGAGGCGATCGACAAAAATTATGCAGCGCACTTCGCGTTTATTGATTGGATGTTTGGAACGGCGGTGGATTCCGAGAAACAGTTCCCAGAAAAATATGGGGTCGTGGGCGACTATGTTCCGATTGGTTTTCTCAAGCAACAAGCTTTTCCTTTTAAGCCACTTCCGAAGGCGGATTCTTAAGGCATGAATAACAAGCGCAGCGTTACTGATACCTCATCAGATCATTGCGCGTGAAAACGATCATGATACAATCCGTCACATGACACGTCGATTCCTGTTTCTGTTGATAAGCATCGTGGCCTTTCAGTTCATCTGGAATGCCGCTTCTGCCTATTGCGAACACGAAACAGGCAAGCCTGCTCAGCACTTTGGGCACCATGCGCATAAGATGGATGCCGACGAGAGTTTTTCTATCTCTAAAGCGGACCCTAAGCCTGCGACGAAATCCATCCCGCATATGCATTGCTCACTCTGCGCACATGGCATCGTCTTTCTTGATGAACCTTCTGTTCACGCTTTCGGTACTTTGTTGCTAGGATATGCTGCTGTCGCAACAGATCCCGGGCTCCCTTCTACTTACAAATCCCCCCCAGAACGCCCTCAGTGGTCGCTGCCGGTTTAACTCCGGCGGCAATGTTCTGATTCTGTTTCTGACTCTGTTTCTGCACCCAGGCATACTCTGCCGGGTGTAAGCCTTGCCGCTGGATATTCTTCGTTTTTTATTTTTCGGAGTTATCTATGCAATCCAGACATTTTGTCTTTGCAGCTGCATTGTTGATGCAGTTGTTACCTCATGCTCGTGCCTATGCAACTGAGCAAGAAAAAAAAGCTTCTCATTTTAATGATCAGGCCGATGCCAGCATTACCAGTAATTTATTGACTTTAAACCAGGCTATTTTATTGGCGCTGAAATCAAATCCCGAGCTACGATCGGCGCAGCAAAGCGTTGATATCGCGAATGGTGTCCGTGAACAAGCAACGGCTTTTCCTAATCCTGAATTTTCTGTATTGAAAGAGGGCTTACAAAAATCGACAAGCACGCAAACCATTCAATTAAGCCAGACTCTGGAGCTTGGCGGGAAGCGACAAGCCAGAATTAATGTCGCTGAGCACGAACGGCAATTAGCGACTAATCATGTCACCATCAACCGTGCTGAGTTACGTGCAGAAGTGGTTGCTGCCTATCTGGAGGCACTCAATGCAATCGAACGGGCGAATCTTGTCAGCGCATCCTTAGAGCTCGCCCAAAAAGCCAGCAATGCTGCAGCGAAGCGATTACTGGCTGGCAAAATCTCGCCGCTAGAACAAAAACGTTCTGACATTGCGGAAGCGAATGTGCGATTAGAACTGGCACAAGCAAATGTCGAGCTAAAACAAGCCAGACGCCGCTTGGCGGGATTGTTGGGACGCTCCGATGACCTGACAGAAACGCTCGTCATGCCTGAGTTTGATTTGGCTGAAATTCCTTCACTTAATGAACTCAAAGCCCGCCTCGATACCTCGCCGCAGTTGCGGCAAGCACGTATGCAGATCGCGCGTGAGGAAGCACAGCTCAAATTGGAACACGCCCAACAAATACCTGATGTGACCGTGGTGATCGGCAATAAGAAGGATTATGAAACAGGCCGTTCGCAGAATGTGGTCGGTATCTCCGTGCCCTTGCCATTGTTTAATCGCAACCAAGGCAATTTGCTGTCCGCCCTCAATCGTGTCGAGAAAGCGAAAACCGCCGTCGAGATTGACTACCTGCGCATGAGCCAGCAGTTGGCAGATGCTTACGAGCGTGCTCAGGTATCTCAGCATCAAATATCAACCATCCGTCACAACATTTTACCTGCCGCACAAGCTGCATTTGACGCAGCAGTAACGGGATTTGAAATGGGTAAATTTAATTTTCTGGATGTGCTTGATGCACAACGAACCCTTTTTCAAAGCCGCACCCAGTATTTGCGCGCAGTGTCTGATCGCTATCGTTCGATCGGAGAAATACAGCGTTATGTCAGTGTTGACGGTATAGAGTCGGGTGAAAATTTTTTCCTAAATGAGAGGAATAAAAAATGAAGATGAACAGAAATTTTAATCAAAAAAAGACCATTATTTGTGTACTGCTAGCCATTGTGATGATCATTGCAGCGACAATGTTCTGGAATAAAAGTATGACTGCAAAGGCGGATGAAAACGTAGCACAGAATACCGCCAAGCAAAAATCAGATCATGCAAAAAATCCCGAAGATGAAGAAAATGATGTGATCCACATGGATCAGCAGCAAATACAAACTGCCAATATACAGATCGCTCAATCGGCATCGGCAAGTATTACCAATACCATCACATTGCCAGGAGAAATTCGCTTCAATGAGGATCGTACTGCGCATATTGTTCCGCGATTATCTGGTGTTGCCGAATCGGTTTCCGCTTATCTTGGGCAGCGTGTAAAAAAAGGGCAAGTCCTCGCCGTCATTTCCAGCCCTGAGTTAGCAGAATTACGTAGCGCATCGATGGCAGCACAAAAACGTCTTTCGCTAGCGCAGCTGACCTATGAGCGCGAGAAAAAACTCTGGCAAGATAAGATATCCGCAGAGCAGGATTATTTGCAGGCACAGCAGGCCTATCGTGAAGCTGAAATTAACGCGCAAACCAGCAAGTCTAAATTGTCTGCGCTCAATGCGGATGACACCGAAGGCAAACTGAATCGCTATGTGTTGCGTGCGCCGTTCGACGGTATCGTGATTGAAAAACACATCGCGCTAGGTGAAGCGGTCAAAGAGGACGCCAATGTCTTTCTTATCTCGGATCTGTCCAGCGCCTGGGTTGACGTGGTACTCACGCCCAAAGATCTTGAAAACACACAGATAGGCGATGAGGTCACCATCCGATCTACTTCTACAAACTTATCTGCGGTTGGAAAAATTAACTATATCGGCAATCTCTTAGGTGAACAGACGCGCACGGCAAAGGCACGTGTTGTGATCACTAATCCAAACCTTGTCTGGAGACCTGGCTTGTTTGTGAACGTTGCTTTGAGCCATGGAAAAAAAAATCTCGCGGTAGCAGTGCAATCTGATGCTATCCAAACGCTCGAGGGCAAAACCGTTGTCTTCATCAAAGTTCCCACTGGTTTTAAGGCGCAAGTGGTTACCACTGGCGTCAGTGATGGCAAGTTGACTGAGATTTTGGATGGCATGCTTATTGATGTTCCATATGCGGCGGCAGGAAGTTTTGTGGTGAAAGCCGAGGCAGGAAAGGAAAGTGCTGAACATGCGCATTAATCTACACAATCAAGCGAATCAAGGGGATCACTATGTTTGAACGAATCATTCGTCTCGCTATTGAACATCGATGGTTGGTCATGCTTGCGGTGTTTGCCATGGCGGCGATCGGGGTTTTTAATTACCAACGATTGCCAATTGATGCAGTGCCTGACATCACCAACGTGCAGGTGCAAATCAATACGGGTGCATCCGGCTATTCACCATTAGAAATCGAACAACGGGTAACGTTTCCGATTGAAACCGTGATGGCGGGATTGCCCCACCTGGAGCAGACACGTTCCTTGTCGCGCTACGGTTTGTCTCAGGTGACGGTCATATTTAAAGAGGGAACAGACATTTATTTTGCGCGTCAATTGGTTAACCAACGTATTCAGGAGGCAAAAGCAAATTTGCCGTCCGACGTGACGCCAATGATGGGCCCTATTTCGACCGGACTGGGTGAGATTTTTCTCTGGACCGTAGAAAGTGAGCCCAATGCAAGGAAAGCTGATGGAACACCCTACACATCAACCGATCTGCGCGAAATTCAGGACTGGATAATTAAGCCACGATTGAGGCAAGTTGATGGTGTTACTGAAATCAATACAATTGGTGGTTACGCAAAAGAGTATCACATTACTCCAGACCCCATTAAATTGAGTTCTTATGGGTTGACGTTCAAAGATGTGGTGAATGCCATCGACCTTAACAATAGCAATATAGGCGCAGGGTATATCGAACGCCGGGGAGAACAATTCCTGATCAGAGCCCCAGGTCAGGTGCGCAGTCTGGATGATATCCGTGACACGATAATCAACAATGTTCAAGGCGTTCCTATTCGTGTTCGTGACATTGCAGAGGTCGCTATTGGGCGCGAGTTACGTACCGGTGCCGCAACGGAGAATGGCCGCGAAGTTGTATTAGGGACGGTGTTTATGTTGATCGGTGAAAATAGTCGTGCCGTCTCCGATTCAGTGGCGAAGCGTATGGTAGAAATTAATCACTCACTCCCACCAGGCGTTAAAGCGGTAACGGTGTATGACCGCACCGTATTAGTTGATAAAGCCATTTATACCGTCAAGAAAAACCTGATCGAAGGTGCGATGCTGGTGGTTGCGATCTTGTTTCTGTTTCTGGGAAATATTCGTGCTGCTTTCATAACGGCGATGGTCATTCCTCTTTCCATGCTGTTCACGTTTAGTGGCATGGTCACCTATCAAGTGAGTGCCAATTTGATGAGTCTGGGTGCTTTAGACTTCGGCATCATTATTGATGGTGCAGTGGTGATCGTTGAAAATTGTGTGCGACGTCTGGCCCATGCACAGGATAGGTTACAGCGCGAACTCACGCTGAATGAACGTTTTGATGAAGTGTTTGCGGCAGCCAAAGAAGCCCGGCGCCCGCTGATGTTTGGTCAGTTGATTATCATGGTCGTGTATTTGCCCATTTTTGCATTGACCGGTGTCGAAGGGAAAATGTTTCATCCAATGGCGTTTGCGGTGGTGACTGCGTTGTTGGGTGCGATGCTGCTCTCAATCACTTTTGTTCCGGCTGCCGTTGCACTTTTTATTGGTAAGCGCGTCGCCGAAAAAGAAAATCGGCTGATGTCAATGGCAAAGAACGTTTACGCGTCACTACTCAAAAAGGTCATGCGGAATGGTTCTTTGGTTTTAATCAGTGCGCTTGGCGTGATGATCGGCTCTGGCATTCTTGTTGCTCGCATGGGGAGTGAGTTTATTCCAAGTCTGAACGAAGGCGACATTGCGATGCAAGCCTTGCGGATTCCGGGTACCAGTCTGACCCAGTCATTGGACATGCAGAAAAAACTCGAAGCCGGGTTGAAAGAAAAATTTCCGGAAATTGATCGCTTGTTTGCACGAACAGGTACGGCAGAAATTGCATCCGACCCAATGCCGCCGAATATTTCTGATGCCTATATTATGCTCAAGCCAGAATCAAATTGGCCTGAACCTAAGAAAACACGGCCAGAACTCATCGCAGCAATTCAAACAGAAGCCGCGCGGTATGTCGGTAACGCCTATGAATTTTCACAACCGATACAGTTGCGTTTCAATGAGCTGATCTCAGGTGTGCGTAGCGATGTGGCAGTCAAAATTTATGGCGATAACATGGATGTGTTGGCACAGACAGGGAAGAAAATTGCCAGCGTATTACAAAAAATTCCAGGCGCGATCGAAGTCAAGGTAGAGCAAACGGAAGGACTACCGATGTTGACCGTGAATATCGACAGAGCGAAGACCGCACGCTATGGTTTGAATGTGGGCGACGTTCAGGATGTGCTGGCAACCGCCACAGGTGGACAAAAAGCTGGCATGATTTTTGAAGGTGATCGCCGTTTTGATATCCAGGTTCGCTTACCTGAGGTTTTGCGCAGCGATCTGGATGCTTTGAGACAGTTGCCAGTTCCTTTGTCGCCACAAGCTGGGATGCCTGTTCGCTTTATTCCACTCAGTGCGCTGGCGACACTCGATATCGCACCAGGCCCTAATCAGGTCAGTCGTGAAAATGGCAAACGCTATCTGGTTGTTAGTGCCAATGTGCGTGATCGTGATATTGGTAGCTTCGTTTCGGAGGCGCAACAAATGGTCGCCAAAGAGGTCAGCGTCCCCTCGGGTTACTGGACAAGTTGGGGTGGTACTTTTGCACAATTAGAGTCGGCAACGCAACGTTTAAAAATTGTTATTCCCATCGCGCTATTTATGGTGTTGACGTTGCTATTTGTAATGTTTAATAACCTCAAAGATGGCCTGCTTGTTTTTACGGGTATTCCTTTTGCCCTGACTGGTGGCATCTTTGCCTTATCACTACGTGGGATACCGATGTCGATCTCTGCTGCAATTGGTTTTATTGCTTTATCCGGCGTTGCAGTCTTAAACGGCTTGGTACTGATTTCATATATCCGTTCATTAAGAGAACAGCACATGTCCTTAGACGAAGCCATTTCAACCGGTGCACTGACGCGGTTACGTCCAGTACTCATGACAGCATTGGTTGCCTCGCTGGGCTTTGTTCCCATGGCGCTTGCGACTGGTACTGGCGCTGAAGTGCAACGCCCACTGGCAACGGTGGTGATAGGCGGGATTTTGTCTTCGACCTTCTTGACGTTGCTCGTGCTGCCTTTGTTGTACCGGTTGCTACATGCTAAAGACGATACGGATGCGACAACTTCTGAGGAGCACATTGCGATGAGCTAGCGCCGAGAAATGAGCTACTTTCCACGCCCTGATATGACTCTTCAGAAAGTTATGTCAGGGTGTGTGGCTTTACCCGTGATTTAAATACCGCACTGAAAAGTCTCGATATGTTGCACATCTTCGTGTTGTAATTTTCCGGAGGCGACTTCGGTCGCCAGCGATTCGGGAATACCGTTTTTAACAGCGACAATTTGCGCAATGATGGAGAGGGCAATTTCGGCGGGGGTTTTGCTGCCAATGTAGATGCCTGCCGGACCGTGCAGGGCTTGCAAGTTATCTTCGGAAATATCGAAGTGGGTGCGTAGTCTTTCGCGTCGTTGTTCGCTGTTGCGGCGTGAGCCGATTGCACCGACGTAAAATGCTTGGGATTGCAATGCATCAATCAATGCCAGATCATCCAGTTTGGGGTCATGCGAGAGGGCGATGATAGCGGTGCGTGTATCAGGTTTGAGTTGCAGTATCAGGTCATCCGGCATTTCTGCGCTGACAGTGATACCGCTTAATTGCCAACTGGCGCGGTATTCTTCACGCGGATCGCAGACGATTACTTCAAAGCCTAAGCTCAGTGCAAATTGACACAAAAAGCGCGACAAATCACTCGCGCCGATGACGATCAGACGCACTTGTGGTCCAAAATACGTTACGAGTTGATACTCATCGAGCATCGGGACACCACCACGCGTACCGGCTTGCAACTGCGTGTGGCCATTTCGTATGTCCAGCCTGCGTTCGACATTACGACGTTGTTCACAGGCAGCTAATAATTGATCTAACTGACTAAGTTCAGAAACAGGTTCCAGCACTAACTCTATCGTACCGCCACAAGGCAGACCAAAACGATGTGCCTGATCGGCAGAGATACCATAGCGTTGTACGACGGGCAGGCCGTCTTTACATGCAACCTGCACACCTTCTTCTTTAATCCGGCTAATCAGATCATCCTCGATACATCCGCCAGATATCGAGCCCACTGTTTCGCCACGATGATTGACGGCAAGCAGTGAGCCCGGCGGACGAGGTGACGAGCCCCAGGTACGGGCTACCGTCACTAATATCACCGCCTGCCCGTGCTGATGCCAGTTCAGGGCAGTACGTAAAACGATGGTATCGAGATCTTCCATTTCTTCCGTTTAGCTGATGTTCAACTTAGTTTAAAAGGCAATTGACGAATTGGTTTACCAGTCAGCTTGGCGATCGCATTGGCGAATGCCGGTGCCAATGGTGGCAAGCCTGGTTCTCCCATACCAGTGGGGGCGTCGCCGCTGGCAACGGTGTACACCGCAATATCTGGCATGTCGGTGATGCGCGGCACCACGTAATCGCTGAAATTGCTTTGTTCAACCACACCATCCTTGAACGTGATTGCTGCCCCTGGTAAGCACATCGACAGGCCCATCAACGCTGCACCTTGCACCTGTGCTTCTATGGTACGTGGATTGACGACCAAATTACAGTGCACTGCTGCCGTTGCCTTATGCAGAACAGGATGTCCATTCTTGACGGATGCCTCAACCACATACGCAACGACAGTGTTGAAGGACTCGTGAACTGCCACACCCCAGGCTTGGCCCTTAGGTAATTTCTTTTTACCATAGCCACTTTTTTCTACCGCTAATTCGAGTGCGGCGCGGTGGCGCAGGTGTTTGTCGCCGTAGGATTCGAGGCGGTAGGCCACCGGATCTTTTTTGTTGGCGTGAGCAACTTCATCGACCAGGGTTTCCATCACAAAAGCCGTGTGCGTGGAACCAACGCTGCGCCACCAAAGTACAGGCACATTCAGTTTAGGATGATGGACAGTTAAACGCATAGGAATATCATACGGTTCACGCATGCCTTCGACGCCAGTGCTATCAATGCCATTCTTGATCATGAAGCCTTCAAATGGCGTACCCGCGGTGATGGATTGACCGACGATGACGTGATCCCAGGCTAAGACCTTGCCGTGCGCGTCGAGACCGATACGAGCCTTGTGCAGTTGTGCCGGACGGTAGTAACCACCGCGAATATCATCTTCGCGACTCCACATGGTGCGCACCGGGACATCCAAACCTGCAGATTTGGCTGCCTTCGCGATGGAACATGCCTCAAATACATAGTCGCTGGTGGCAATCGCACGGCGACCAAAACCCCCACCTGCCATTTGCACATGGACTTTGACTTGTTCAGGCTTTAAACCCAATACACGCGCCGCCATCATGCCATCGAGCCCAGGCATCTGACTGCCGACCCATATCTCAGCCAGATCGCTATTGAAACGCACGGTACAATTCAATGGTTCCATTGGTGCATGAGCGAGGTAAGGGAAGGTGAATTCAGCGTCGATCTTTTTGACAGCAGAATTCATTGGTGTCATATCCGCTTCGAAGTAACGATTTCCCGGCTGTTTAGCGAGCTCGCGATACTGTATCAGCTGTTTTGCGCTGTCGACTTTTTCAACACCATTGGTATCCCAAGTTACTTTGAGAGCATCCCGCCCTTGTTTCGCAGGCCAGTAGCCGTCGGCAATGATGGCTACGCCTTCTGCACCACGATCTAGCGGCACACGCAGTACTGCTTTGACGCCTTGAATTGCTTTTGCCGCTGCATCATCCAGCGTCGCGATTTTGGCGCCGAATACAGGAGGACGCAAAACCACCGCCGTCAATTGGCCAGGCAAATGCATATCGATGCCATAGCTTTGTTGACCACTGCTTTTTGCTACCGCATCTAAGCGTGTTGTTGCGTGACCGATAATGCGGAAATCCTTAGGATTTTTCAGTACTACGGTTTCTGGTACAGCTTGCCTCATCGCTGCTTCTGCCAGTTCACCATAGCCGAGTTTGCGACCATCTGGTGCAATGACTTCACCGTTCGCAGTACGTAATTGTGCTACATCCACGTTCCAGCGCGTTGCTGCTGCTGAGATAAGCATGGCACGCGCACGTGCACCGAGTTCACGGTATTGCGTAAAACTGTTTTTGATCGAACTGGATCCACCAGTCAGATGCATGCCCATGCTCGGGTCTACATAGGCACCGTCATTCGTGCCGTGACGGCTTTTTACTTTTGACCAATCGGCGTCCAGTTCCTCCGCCAATATCATTGGCAGAGCAGTTTGCACGCCCTGACCAAAATCGAGGCGATTGATGGTGATCGTTACTTCACCATTGGCAGCGATTTCTACAAAAGCAGAAGGCAGTTGCGTTGGGCCTAGTGGTTTAGTCGCTACAGTTGCATTTTGTGCTAGCACTAAGCCAGGAAAAGCACCCAGGGCAAAACCGCTAATGCTGGCAAGTTTCAAAAAGCTACGACGTGATGGTGCACTTAGCACATTATTGTTATCGCGGTCGAGAATGTGTTGCAGTGCGCGTGGGAGTTCGCTGTAATTGATATTTGGTAGCATGGTTTTGTCCTCAGATGATGGCTTTAGCAGCGTCTGCAACAGCCGCACGAATGCGCGCGTAGGTTCCGCAGCGGCAGATATTGCCCGCCATTGCTGAATCAATTTCAGCGATACTAGGCTGTTTGCCGTGTGGCAGCGATTTTAAGAATGCAGTGGCACTCATAATCTGCCCGCTCTGACAATAACCACACTGAGCCACATCGTGTTTCACCCACGCTGCATGTACCGCATTGCCAACTTTGTCTTCGCCACCAGTCGTTGCTTCTATCGTGGTTATTTTTTTACCTTGCGCTGCAGAAACAGGCGTCACACAAGAACGGATGGCTTGACCATCCAGATGTACGGTACAGGCGCCACATAATGCAGCACCGCAACCAAACTTGGTGCCAGTCAACCCAAGTGAGTCGCGTAGCGTCCATAGGATTGGTGTATCAGGTGAGACATCAACGTCGGTATTTTTGCCATTGATATTGGTACTGATCATGAAAACCTCCAGGTGGGAACGGGAAAGAATAAATCCAAGCTGTGAGATGATAGTACTAATTTCGGAAATGTGTGCTGGATACTTTTAATAAAGAAGTCATCCCCCACAACGCTGAAAAATACTTCTTGGAAGTAACATTATTTAGTGAAGATAAGTCCTAATTGATAGAAATTGCCTTTATCCATTGATGATTGACCCAACCCATGTGCCCATCGACATGTACCGCTATCCAGCTACCGCGTACTGTTTGAGGTAGGGCAGCCACGAGCTGGCCTAATTGTAACTTTTTCAGAAGTTGGGCGTTGATTTCTGGTGCTGAACGCATCGCGAGGTAGTTCAACATTACACGATATAGTGAGCAACTTGACATTGCGTCAGGTGCTTCAGTTGTCGCTTGCGAAGAAATACTTCCACTTTTTTTTAGTGTGTTTAGTGGTTTTTCAGGCGGTTTGAATTTTTGTTTGGCTTCGTCGGCTTTTTCGTCTATTTTAAAGGCTGCGATTGTGTTGAATCGTGTCTGTGGCGTATAGGTGACGACACCCTCAGCTAATACCCAGCCTTTGATGCTATCTGAAACGACATTCGTCCACGAGATGTTGTCTGTGAATTGTGGTTCCTCTGCCCCTTGTTTTACGACTGTGTTGTAAGGAAGTTCCAGCAATGCATATCCGTGATGATCTGGTGTATCGCGCATCACCAGGTTGTCAAAAATTACTTTTAGCGTAGAGCTATTTTCAGTTGATTGTTGCCAAGTTTTTGTTGTTAATGGTGAACGCAGGTGTTCCGTTTTGCATGGATATATCTCTATCTCCGTAGTTGCAATAACGTCTCTTTTCTTATTAGATGAATTAAAAGTCACGATGTCCTCTGGCTGCATGTCCGACATGGAAAAGCCACTAGTCGCTTTAGCAAAAAAAGCTGTTTTATTATTAAAATTCGTTGCACTGCAACGAAGGCCTAGGCCTTCTTGTGTGAACTTGCTTACGCTATATGTGAACCGCAGAAATGAAACAGCGATGCAATTCCTTGCTAAGTAACAAGGTCAGGAACATGGAGGAGAAATGGCAGGAATAAGAAACCCACGACGACAAAATTTTTATCTGTATGACCTTTGTTTTTGATCGCATTTGGACGATTTGTGCAGGCCAGCTCTGTAGAATTTCTGAAATTAAGGGCGTTATCCTGTATCTGTGATCGACATTGATAATTGCCCTGAGTATAGGTTTCCCCATCCCGACTATGTTGCATTTGTGTGGCTATTTCAATCAAGCGTTCGCTGTTGGTCCGTGAATACACCGAATCCAGTGACCAAATTGCGATGGATGCTGCGCATATGGCTAGTGCCTTTTCATTTTTAAGAAGGCACAGCAAAAAGTTTTTTAAGAACAGAAATGCCTTCAAATTCATATGTTTGTCTCCATTCGTGAACTCATCAACTCAGCGACTTGCTATATTTTTTGTTTAGCCGCAAACGTTTGCTATTTCGAATGAGTCTGTTTTTCTTTTTTGATTGGTCCATGACCAGCTCAATATTGCGATTATTGTTGGCAGTGTTGCTTGTTATTAAAATGACTCGATAAATTCTACTGATCGATAAGTTTCTGGGAGCACTTTAATGTAAGCAGATGTAATTTACGGATTGGGCTTGTTGATGTGATCCGAAATGAGTCTTTTTTCTATAGAAAAAAATCTGAACTTATTTTTTGAAAATTTGTTTTTACTTTTTTTCTTCAATTAATAACGTCATCCGTTTTTAAAGAAAAATTTACGAACTTACTGCAGATTTAGGTACGCAGAAATTATCAATTTCTCTTCAAAGAGTTAGTTTATTTTTTGATGTAGTAAAACTAAGTGGTATTAATTGATTTGCGACAAATGTTTTTTATTTGGTGCTCAATATTATTGATAAATAGAACTATTTTTTTTTAAATTAATACCTCAGTATAGATATGTGGTATTTCATGAAATTGAAAACATTGTTTCATTTTATGTAAACAAAAATTCCTAATAAATTCCTAGTGGAAATCATTTTTTAAATTGAATTCAGTGATTTTGAAATGAATTGTTACAAAGTGAGGCAACTTTATTAATGTGTTGTTTTCATTCACATCGATAGTAGAGGTAAATTTTACAACAGATAATGTAATGAATGATTTGAGAACATATTAGTTAGGTAAGTTTTTATTTTAATTTTCTTGAAATATTAATATGTATATTTTGTTACATAATGACATTTAATATTGAATTTTGTGATGTAGTAAAAGTGCATGAAATTCAATACGCATTAAAGGTTGTTTTGCTCGCTTCTGGGCACTCCTTACCCTCTGCTTCTCGCAGATTTTTATTTGATTTATCTCTGAAAAAAATGCTCTTTTAAACGACAAAATCGCGAACTCCTTCGCTCTTCTTTGGTCATAATGCTGGCTAAGAGCTGTTTAGCGTGGCATTTCTAATTCAAAATAAAATTTCAGGGGGATGAATGGATAAGCGATGGGGTTGGTGCGTTTTACCGATGCTGTTTTTTAGCGTAGGTCAAGTTATGGCGAGTGATGGGCAATTGAGTTTAGAGACGCTATACCATCCGCTAAAAAAAGAGAAGTTCACAACAGCACCACTCACGCGTTTATCCTGGGACGTGCAAAATCGCTTGATTGAGACGCAAATCCAAGAAGGAAATGTGAAGCTATTTGTAGTTGATCCTAAGACTTGGGGGAAGCAAGAATTAAAAGCCGACACCCAAGTGATGAGTGTTTTGAAAAAAGCGGGAATTACTGACAAAGAGGCGCTCACTCTGGCAGAACAATTGGGACCGCAAATAAAACCGGAAGTCACCTCCTACCTGTTTACCTACAAAAATGATTTATGGTTGCTCGATTTAAGAAACACCAAAGCGCGTGAGTTGACCCATTCTCCTGAAGTGAGCAAAGATGAGGCAATTCTTTCACCCGATGCTAAATCAGTCGCGTATCTGAAGGGAAATGATCTCTATATCACCGACATTGCCAGTGCAACAGAAAAGCGTCTTACCACAGGAGGTAGCCATACCAATTTGAATGGACGGCTAGACTGGGTGTACATGGAAGAAATTTATGGTCGTGGCGTCTTGCGGGCGTTCTGGTGGTCACCAGATTCGAGCAAATTGGCTTTACTCAATTTTGACGAGAGTAGAGTCCCGGTCTATACGCTCAGTGGCGACCACTTGCAACCAGCACAAACAACCCGCACACATTACCCAAAAGCAGGTGATCCAAACCCGATAGTTAAGCTGGGTGTGGTTGACTTGAATGGCAAGCTGACATGGTCAGAGAACCCTTATCAAGGTAAAGAAACGCTGATCGTACAAGTGGGTTGGACACCTGATGGTCGTCTGCTTTCTGCGTGGCAGGATAGGGTGCAGACTTGGTTAGATTTACGTTTGTATGACCAATCTATGCAGCAAAGTAAAGTCATCGTGCATGAGAGCAGCCCCGCATGGACTGAGCGATTGCCGTTCCCGGTATTTTTGAAAGATGGTGGTTTTGTCTGGGAATCAGACCGCACTGGACACCGCCACTTTTATCGTTATGATAAAGATTATCAATTGCAGGGAGTGATCACTAAAGGCAATTGGGAGGTGCGCACAGCTTATGGTATCGATGAACAGCATGGCAGAATTTTGTTCTCCGCCGATGAGCGTAATCCCATAGGCAATGACGTCTATTCAGTCAATTTAGACGGCAGCGATTTACGTCGTCTGACTACCGAATCCGGTACACACGCAGTGCGTTGGAATAAAAATTTCACCCAATTCTTAGATAGCTGGAGCAGCATCAAGCAAACGCCAAAGCAAGCTTTGTTTGATGATGCAGGAACGCAATTGAAGCTGGTTGACGATGTCGGTATGCCAGCAACGATGAAGGCCTTGCATTTAGCGACGGTCAAGCAACAACAGATCATGTCGCGTGATGGTTTTCCTCTGGAAAGCCTGCTGTATTTGCCGCCAGATTTTGATGCAAAGAAAAAATATCCGGTCTATCAGCATCTATATGCAGGGCCTATGGCGCCGACAGTAGTGGATCGCTGGAGTAATGACTTGTACTTCCACTTTTTGGCGCAACAAGGTTATGTTGTGTGGATACTCGATAACCGTAGTGCCAGTAATAAAGGGATGGCAAGCGCTTGGCCTATCCATAAAAAGTTAGGTCAATTGGAATTGCAAGATCAACTTGATGGACTGGCATGGCTACGTCAGCAGGGCTGGGCCGATATGGACAGAATCTCGCTCGATGGCTGGAGCTATGGCGGCTACTTTACGTCATATGCGTTGACGCATAGCGATGCCTGGAAAGTCGGTTTCGTCGGTGCCCCCGTGACCGATTGGCGTTTATATGACAGCGTCTATACCGAACGCTACATGGGCTTGCCGCAGGACAATCCAGAAGGCTACGACAATAGCAGCGTACAAAAAGCCGCTAAAAATCTACATGGAAAAATTTTGTTGATGCATGGCACGATGGACGATAATGTACATCCACAAAATACCATTATGCTGATCAATGAATTGATTAAAAATGGTAAAGACTACAGCCTGCAATTGTACCCAGGCCAGGCCCACGGACCACGTGGTGATTGGATGATCTGGTCATTACAAAAAAATAAATGGGAATTTTTGAAGAATAATCTGTAATAAAAAGGGGCGAATTAAGCCCCTTTTTATCTAACTGCCCAGCCATTTGGAAATTGAAACTTGTAGTGTGGGTTGCGCTTGCTGATTCAATCAAATGAACATCCGGTGCAGCAGCGCCGTCTATTTCATCCCGTGCCAGCGCGGCGTGAGTTGATGCGGAACGGCGAACATATCAAGAACGCGACCAACGGTGTGATCGACCATCTCGGCGATCGATTGTGGGCGTTGGTAAAAACCAGGAAACGGTGGGAAGATAATGCCGCCCATCTCTGTGACGGCGGTCATATTGCGTAAATGTGCAAGATTGAACGGTGTCTCGCGCACCATTAAGACAAGGCGGCGGCGTTCTTTGAGCACCACATCAGCTGCACGGGTGATTAGATTGTCTGACATTCCATGTGCCACTGAAGCCAGCGTTTTCATCGAGCAGGGCGCAATGATCATTCCGTCTGACAAAAACGAGCCGCTGGCAATGCTGGCACCAACATCCCGCACGTTATGCACGACATCTGCCAGGGTTTCAACGTCTTTGCGTTTGAAATCCATTTCCTGATGCAAATTGAGGACACCAGCCTCAGAAATCATCAGATGGGTTTCTACTTCAGGCAAATCTCGCAATACTTCCAGCAGCCGCACGCCATAAACTGAGCCTGTCGCGCCAGTAATGGCGATGATCAGGCGTTTTGGAGTGGTAGACGGCTGCATGGTATTGATATTAATCTTTGAGCAAAGTCAGTAATTCGCCACTTTCGTACATTTCGTTCATGATGTCAGAGCCACCGATGAACTCCCCTTTAACATACAACTGGGGAATAGTTGGCCAGTTAGAGAAGTCTTTGATACCTTGGCGTACTTCAGGGTCTTCCAGTACGTTGATAGTGACCAGATTTTGCACACCGCAGGTTTTCAGTAATTGCACCGCACGACCAGAAAAGCCGCATTGTGGAAATTGTGCAGTTCCCTTCATGAACAGTACAACAGGGTTTTGGGTTACGGTTTCTTTGATCCAGCTTTGAACGTCGCTCATGGCAATCTTCCTTATAAAACGAATTCCGCCATTATAGTGGAAAGCCAAAAACGATGTGCTTAGCATCTACTATCGAATCTATAACTTGTTGATCAGTGATTTATTCGCAAATTACTTTCAAAAATAGCCACAAAACGATAGCAGACTTGAGAATTTATTGGACTTTTTCTAATCTTCCGTCTTTCCAAGTTTAGAACCAATGTTCATGTCGGCGTGGTGGCGATAACTTACTGTTGTATGTCTGGAGCATCATTTCATTGGGTATCGAACAATAAATCATGAAATCATGAAACCATTAAATCATTAAATCATTAAATCATTAAATCATTAAATTTTATTTTTTCATTTCAGATTTTTGCGACCCTACCTTGTCAAATCGAATTTATCTATACAGGCATTCGTATTTCGACAATGGTGCCGGGTTGTCCGTTTAGAATTTTTAGCTCGCCCTTCACTGCATGTACACGTTCACGCATTCCAATTAAACCAAAAGATTGCTTTTTGTTGAGGTCAGAATGAGAAATTCCTATGCCGTTATCAGCAATCTTGAAGTATAAGCCCTCGCTATTTTTGACGAGTTCAATATCTACATGCGTTGCATACGCATGGCGAGCAATATTTGATAAAGATTCCTGAACAATCCGATATATCGTCGTTGAGGTTTCTTCACAAAAATTCAAATCATCTTCAACTGCAATCAACTGACAGTTGATCGAGTGACGCTGGGTAAATTCTTTGGTGAGCGCGCGCAAAGAAAAAAAGAGTCCACCTTCATCTAAGGAGTTTGGGCGCAAATCAGAGGCGAGTTGCCTCAAGCTGGCAATGGATTTTAGGATTAATTTATCCATGCCATCAATATGTGTCACTGCGTCTGTGTTTTCGGACTGCTTATTTCGTAAAAAGTGCAAATCGATACGTAGAGCAGCCAGAAGTTGTCCAAGGTTATCGTGCAATTCACGAGCAATATGTTTTCTCTCTTCTTCGCGTGCAGTCTGTATTGATCTGGTCAGATTACTTAACTCTTGATGGTACTGATCTAATTTTTGCTTGGCGATTTTACGTTCTGTAATATCGCGAAAAATGACCGTGTAAAAGCGTTGCTCACCTTCGGTGAAACTAGAGATGCTGGCCTCAATTGGAAATTCCTGGCCATTTTTTTTTAGTCCGGTAACATAAAAATCTTCAAAATTAGCTCCCATCTCGCGAATGGAAACGCCAGTTTTCCCAAAATTTTTAACGTGTTGATTATGATTTTCGCGATGCCGACCAGGAATTATCTGATCTAAATTCATCCCTAACATTGCTTCATCTGTGCTTTCAGACCCATACCCAAAAAACATGGTAGCTGCCGCATTCACATAAATGATCTTATGATTTGAATCGATGGTAATAATGCCGTCTTTGGCGCTGGCAACAATCCCAGAAAAACGCTTAAGATTAGACTGCAATTCTTGTTCATTATTATTCATGCTGGCAAATACAAAGAGTGAAATGAGGAACGTAAAAAAGATAATAGTGAATCGTGCTAGTCATACTTGGCGGCTTGTGCAAAAGTCTAAAGCATTGTCGAAAAAGCGAACCTCAAAATATTCGCTTATGTGCCAAGGAAAAATAAAACTACTATATTGTCAAAGTATCCTTCTATTTTGATTCACTCGCAACAATACCAACATAACTTCTAATGTTTTTTGATAGTGTGAATGAAGCGTAAGAGTAGCCTTGAAAAGCTAAGGAAAACGACATTCTTCATAGTGAACGTTTAGGTGATTGAAATTAAATCAGGCAGTTTTTGTGACAGTTTGCAGGAAGTGAAATAGTTATAAGTGACTATCAAAATAGTTAGTATTAGCGTGTAAATTTAATTTAATTTTCCAATGCTCTTGAGGTAGAACAATAAGTTTTCATAAAACCGAAAATAGTTTTATTCTTTCTAGAGGGCGGATTGAGGTGTATCAATTGAACTTAGCTTTCTAGGAATATTGTGTAGTAGCGCCGCCGAATATCAATCGGAAATGCCTTAGCTTAAATAAGATTTCAGAAATAGCGGTCATGTTTTCGTTTGATTAATTCATTGAACATTGATTCATCAAGAGATTCTTACAGAAGAAAAATAAAGAAAATGCCAAATCAAATTACCAAGGATTTATCATTGTTTATCGATCAGCTTCCTGGCGTGATCTATCAGTTTTTTGTCTTTAAGAATGGTGACTGGAAATTTCTTCTGCTCAGTAATCACATTCGTGATCTGTATGAGGTATCACCTGAAGAGGCCTACGAAAATCATTTCGTTATTACCAACCAGATTATTCCGGATGACAGAGCTGATCACCGAAAGTCGATTGAAGATGCGGTTAATCAACGCAGAAACTGGGCGCACCTTCATCGCATACGGACCCCATCAGGTACTCTCAAATGGGTATTTGCCCAGGCGTCGTTATCTGAAACTAATATCGACGGTAGTCTCTGGTCAGGTGTATTGACCGATGTGACAGATTTGATTGGAAATGAAAGCCAGGTAATTGAATTTATTCAAAAATTTGAAGACTCTCTTAAAATCAGGCAAACCGAAATAGGCAGGGAAATTCATTTTCTCGATAATCTTCGACGTCGTTTTTTATCGGATCAAGTGCAACCTGGCGTTTGTCATGACAAGTCCGTTGCAATTTCAAATACGCCATCACCAATTGACGTGAACGCAGACCCATTTGTTCGCAGTAAAAAAGCTGCACGCAGTGGGGAAAGTTTGTCAGCAAGAGAGTTAGAAATCTTAATGTTAATTGCCAAAGGTGGAACCTCAAAGAGTATTGCCGATAAGCTGAATATTGCCTTGACCACGGTTAACGCTCATCGCAGAAATATGAAGAAAAAGCTTAATGTGACGACGACAAATCAAATGATGCAATACGCCATACTGCATTATCAGCAGGTCAAATTTTGACCATGTTGTTGTTCTGAAGTGTTTTTAATTGTGGCTGGCTTGTATTGTTCTGGCGCTGATTGTTGAAAAAAACCGGAGACTGTGCTCCGGTTTTTTTCTTACGTAAGTGCGGATCTAGCCACGCAACTTTGCAAATGCAGCCGCCATTGCATTACCTGCAGGAGCTGCCGCAGGCGCTTGTGAACGATGTTGATTGAGACGTTTCGCATCGTTACGATCACCACGTTGTTCTGGCTTGCTGCCCGCTTGCGGTGCAGCATCGGTCAAACGCATGGTCAGGGCAATACGCTGACGTTTGACGTCCACTTCTAACACTTTCACCTTCACAACCTGACCTGCTTTGACGACGGTGTGTGGGTCTTTTACGAAGGTATTCGACAGGGCAGAAATATGCACCAGCCCGTCTTGGTGAACCCCGATGTCAACAAAGGCGCCGAAGGCTGCCACGTTCGTCACAACACCTTCCAGTATCATATCCGGACGCAAATCTTTAATTTCTTCCACGCCTTCTTTAAAGGTAGCGGTAGTGAATTCAGGACGTGGATCGCGGCCTGGTTTTTCCAGTTCTTTGATGATGTCGGTAATCGTTGGTACACCGAATTTTTCATCAACGTATTTGGCTGGATTCAATGATTTTAACAAGCCGCTGTCACCAATGACGCCTTTGACATCTTTCTTGATGTCAGCCAGAATTTTTTCTACCAACGGATACGATTCAGGATGCACCGCAGAAGCGTCGAGAGGATTCGTGCCGTTCATGACGCGCAAGAAACCCGCCGCTTGTTCAAATGTCTTGTCACCAAGGCGCGGAACAGAACGCAAATCGGCACGTGAACTGAACATCCCTTTAGCATCGCGGAAGTTCACAATGCTTTGCGCGACGCTGGAAGACAAGCCGGAAACTCGCGCCAATAAAGGAGCAGACGCAGTATTGACATCGACACCAACCGCATTCACGCAATCCTCAACCACAGCATCCAAAGAGCGTGCTAATTGGCTTTGACTTACATCATGCTGATATTGACCGACACCGATGGATTTGGGGTCGATCTTGACTAGTTCTGCCAACGGATCTTGCAAGCGACGTGCAATCGATACTGCACCGCGGATCGAGACGTCGAGGTCAGGTAATTCTTTAGAAGCAAATTCAGAAGCAGAATACACCGACGCACCTGCTTCAGAAACGACGATCTTAGTTAGTTTTAATTCTGGTTTGAGTTTGATCAGGTCTTGCGCCAGTTTGTCGGTTTCGCGTGATGCCGTGCCGTTGCCGATCGAAATCAACGACACATTGTGTTTGGCGGCCAGCTGCGCCAAGACATGCAAAGAACCATCCCAGTCATTGCGTGGCTGATGCGGGTAAATGGTTGCGTGTTCCATGACTTTACCGGTGGCATCGACAACGGCGACTTTGACGCCAGTACGCAGACCAGGATCGAGACCCATAGTTGCGCGTGGGCCAGCCGGTGCTGCCAACAACAGGTCTTTCAGGTTACGTGCAAACACGTTGATCGCTTCGATCTCGGATTGTTCACGTAATTTGCCCATCAATTCTGTATCCAGATGCATAAACACCTTGACGCGCCATGCCCAGCGTACGGTATCGACCAGCCATTTGTCGGCCGGGCGATCTTTTTGACTAATGCCAAAATGCGCTGCAATGCGGCTTTCGCAAGGATTTAATGGCGAAGCCCAGGTTGGCTTTTCTTCTTCGCTATCAAGACGCAACGTGACTGTCAGCATCTCTTCGCGACGGCCGCGGAACAAGGCCAGCGCGCGGTGTGATGGGATCGTGCCCAGGGTCTCTGAGTAGTCAAAATAATCGGCAAACTTTTCACCAGCTTCTTCTTTGCCTGGTACCACTTTGGATTCGACGACGCCGTGATCGTTCAAATATTCACGTAGGGATTGCAACAGCGTCGCATCTTCGGCAAAGCGTTCCATCAAAATTTGGCGCGCACCATCGAGAGCCGCTTTGGTATCTGGTACACCAGGGTTGTCGCCGTTATCCGTCGTGAAGGCAGGTTTTAAATATGCTGCCGCTTCGGTTTCCGGATTCAACAGGGGGGTTGCCAGCAAAGCATCGGCGAGTGGCAACAAACCAGCCTCTACAGCAATTTGCGCTTTAGTGCGACGCTTGGGTTTGTACGGGAGGTATAAATCTTCGAGACGCGTTTTGTCTTCGGCGTGGGTAATCGAATCCAGCAGAGCTGGCGTCATTTTGCCTTGTTCTTCGATCGACGCCACAATCGCAGCGCGACGGTCTTCGAGTTCGCGTAAATAACGCAGACGCTCTTCGAGCAAGCGCAATTGGATATCATCTAATCCACCGGTAACTTCTTTCCGGTAGCGGGCAATAAACGGTACGGTAGCACCTTCATCCAGCAAGGCAACGGCAGCAGCAACCTGAACTGGCTTGGCGGCGAGTTCTAAGGCGAGTCTTTGTTCAATCGAAGGCAGCATAAATCCAGAATCCAGACAATAAAAAGCAATCAAGGCGCAGATGATACGCAATTTGTGCAATTGCGCCAGTCTTGACAGCGTGAAAGACTGGAGTTAAAAGATAGAAACGTGCAAGTCTGTCAATGTTGATTATGAAAAAGGATAAAGTTTTGTATCTGTATCTGTATCTGTATCGGGTCGTGAGCTTGATATTGCTCTTGCTAGTATCAATGCCAGGAGTTGCTGGTGGATTGTCACCAATGACGATGAACTTTGATGATGGGGGCAGTGCGATTTATTACTCTTTCGATAAAAGTCTAACTAGTCCGGGTGACGTTGTAGGGCCGATTAAAAACTTAATTTTTGTTATTGCTGGTTCCGGTTGCGGCAGCATGGGACGCTTCTTGCCGGAATATTTTACTGGATTAGAAGGGGAGTCTGGGCGAACCCGGATTTTTGTATTGCAAAAGCGTTTTATCGCTGAAATGGCAGATGGGCAGAAATGTAGTGATGATTTTGTGCGTGCCGACCATATTTCGCAATGGCATGTGGATCAATTGAAGTTCATTCGTGCGCGACTGGCGGAAATAGCTGTGGCACCTGGCAGGGTTGTCTTGTTGGGCATTTCTGAGGGGGCCGAACTAGTGCCCTTACTTGCTGTCGATTTGCCACAAGTTACGCACATGGTCTTACTTTCGCACAGCGGGATGAATGCCGGTCGTGTCTATCATGCGTTAGCTGCGGATTACCCGCATATGGCACGCGGCTGGCAGGAATTGCAAGCGGTACTGGCGTCTCGACCGGCCGATCCCGATAGCGCATCTATTCATAGTCGCAGTTGGCGCTACTGGAAAGAAATCCTCGATTTACCGGAGACCGAGAGTTTATTGACAAGCAAATTGCCCATATTATTAGGCGCAGGAGGGGCAGATCGGCTGATTCCAGTACATTCTTTGGATCAATTGCAGCATCAGTTTATCGAGGCCGGAAATGATCATTTACGCATACTCCAATATCCGCTTGCTGATCACGGTCTGATGGGGCCAACTCATAACTATCTACCTGACTTCATGTGGCAACTCGATCTTTGGTTGTCTGAAAGCAAAATATTGACCCCTTGAATCCACAATATATTTTTCTTGATTTTGTTGTTTCATGCACCTTGTTGGATAAAAATCAAATGACAGGAAAACATAGTTTTCATATAATTAACAAATCAGGTAATCGCCTGCTCACTCATTTCTATATTCTTCTGATCGCTCCCTATGCGCCTTTCTGCAAATAAATTTTCCCCAATCTTTGCCGCACTGATTTTGAGCGGTTGTGCGACCGCTCCCACTCATGATAGTCAAGTCGGCAATACAATCGCTGTGGTCAAAACGGGCAATATTGATGAAGCTATTAAGCAAGTCGAGCAACAAACTCAAGGGAAAAATGAGAAAGACTTATTGCTGAATTTAGAAAAAGGCGAACTCATGCGTGTCGGCAAACGCTACCAAGAAAGTCTTGATGCTTTTGGTGTTGCTGACGTCAGTGTCAAGGCTTGGGAAGAAACGGCAAAGTCGAATCCTCAAAAACTCATGGGTCAGATCGGTGCTTTAATTATGGGGGATGCAAGTCGTGATTATGAAGGCCAGGATTACGAAAAAGTCATGTTGACCATCAGAATGGCGATGGATCGCATCAATCTTGGCGACCTCGATACAGCCCGTGTCGATATCAAGCGCACGCACGAACGCGAAGCAGTTATTGCTGAGTTCCGTTCTAAAGAAACGTTGGAAGCGGAAAATGATGCAAAGAGTAAAGGCGTCACTACTGGTAACAAAGAGTTGAATGGGTACCCCGTAGAAACGCTCAATGATCCAGCCGTGTTGCAGCTAAAAAATGGCTACCAGAATGCATTGGGTCATTACCTGGCCGGTTTTGTCTACGAGGCTTTGAATGAGCCTGGTTTGGCTGCGCCTGGTTATCGCAAGGCTATCGAATTACGTCCGGAATTGCCAGTCCTTGAAGATGGTTTGAAGGGGCTTGATCAACGCACTAGTTTTCGTCGTAAAAAAGGTGTAACGGACGTATTGTTTGTAATCGAAGCTGGTAATTCTCCAGCCCGCCAGTCGAAAAAAATTGCGTTTCCTGTTCCTACTGGCCATGGATTGATCACGGTCTCGTTTGCGTTCCCAGTCATTTATCCTGATAATGACGCGCCGGTAATTAATTCTTTTGCTGTTGGCAACCAGATTTTACCAACGGCAATGGTCGCAGATTTTAATGTAATGGCACGTCGTGCACTGAAAGATGAGTTGCCAGGTATTCAAACGCGTGCAGCTATCCGGGCAGTGACGAAAGCTGTTGCCCAAGATCAGGTAAATAAGCATTTTGGAGCACTTGCTGGCTTGGCAGCCAATATCGCAGTTGCTGCTACTGAAAGTCCAGCTGATGACCGCATGTGGAGAAGTTTGCCAGAGCGGGTGTTCATTGCACGTGCATTTTTGCCGCCTGGTGACTATAACGTTAATTTTTCTGGACGTGCTGGAGATACCACCAAGGTGACTGTTGATGGGCGTTATATGGTCGTTCCTGTGCGCCTGTATCCTAACCAAACTTATGTCGGTGATCAGGCAAAATTTGGTACCGTGACGCCTGTAGCGGAAGTTGCTCCTGAGCCAGCATCTAAATCAGCATCGAAGAAACCTGCGACTAAAAGTAATAAATCTACGGCTGCTGCAGCTGCGACAGCAGTTCGCAGTCCGACAAATTAATTTAAATGATTTAATTGATAAGGACGAATACCAATGAATTTCAAATTATGCGCTGCGGCGGTCGCTCTCAGCTTCGCCTGCAGTAATGCGCCAGTGCTGGCGGAAAATTTACCCATTGCAATTTCACCAGGTATCGCCGCCAAACTGATGGTTCGTGGTCCGCTGGAGGGCGTACAGGTAACCGATTTGCGTTCTCAAAAGCGCAATGATGTGCTGGTGGTGCAAGCAGAAATGTATAACACCACAGTCAATGACGTGCGGGTTTACTACCGCTTTCGCTGGACTGATGCCGGTGGTATGCAGGTTGGTGATGGTGAAGTTTGGAAGCCTCTTACCGTACTTGGCAAACAAAGTCAGTTAATTAAGGGAACAGCTTATGGTCCGCAAGCAGTTGATTTCAAAATTGAAATGAGTGCAGAACCACGCTAAGTAGCTTGTTGTTGATCATTTTTGTCGCTTCCAAATAAAGTAAAGAACTAAGGAGTTTCCATGTCCCGTTTTGTTTCTATTTCAAAATCTCTGTGTTTGTTGGCGTTAATCGCTGGCGCCTTGTCTGCTTGCCAGACCCGTGTTTCTCAACCAACCGTCAGCTTGGCTCGTCAGGTTAGTTATGGTGATAATAAAGCGGTTGAAACCGTTACTAATGAATTTGGTTCTACTGATTTGCAGATGATCGCAGAAAAGATGGTGGGTTCTCTCCTGGAAGATCCAGTTCTTAGTGGTCGCCCGACTTTGACATTGGCTGGCGTGCGCAACAAGACCAGCGAATACATCGATACCAAATCGATTATGAATACAATTCAAACCGCGTTGGTAAAAAGCCGCAAAGTCAAAATGACACGTAGCGCTGACGAAATGCAGCAAGGAGTTGATGAGTTACAGCGTCAGAATCAAAGTGGCCTGTACAAATCTCAAGGTAAGGCAAAAATCGGTAATATGGCTGCCGCCAAGTATTCACTTGAGGGTGAAATCGTTTCTATCGTTAAACAAAATGCGACAACTAAAGACGTGTTTTATAAAATGACACTCAAATTGTATGACATTGAAGATGGTTCGATTGAGTGGGAAGAAGAAAAAGAAATTCGTAAAACGTCTAAAAAATAATTCCGGTGGGAAGTCTTTTGACACGCCCACTAGCTTGTATCCCGAAAAAGGAAGCATGATGTTCCAAGTTAAAACCTTAATTGCGACAGCATTTTGCTCAGTCAGCGTACTCAGTGCACTCAGTGCATATGCGGCAGAGCCAAAAATTGCAGTCACTGATTTGACCTATGAAGAAAAAGTTAGCGAGTATTTTCACGTGGTTGCTGCCAGCAGTAAAAGTAGCGTCAAAGGCAGCTATAGCGAACGTGAAACGGATCACAGCTACTCTCAACGCGGCAACGTAAATGCCAAAAGCGAGAGTAATTATTATGAAGCCGAAGGCACCTATACGTATATCGATCGCGGCGAACTTAAAAATTATACAGCTGATCTGAAAGGTGCGATGATTAGAGGTGGTGGCGTTCATATAATGGAAGCACGTCCTTATGTTGGCAAACCGATGGAAAAGATTTACGACATCATTAGCCGCATTAAGCAAGGGATGTATCCGGGCGCTGATTATGTTTTGTTTGGTACGGTAAGCAGCATTCAATTCCGTCAAGAAAGTAATCAACTGCAGTACGGCAATTCAATGACGGCCAGTCTGTCACTTGATCTGGTTGCTGATTTTAATTTGATCAATACTAAGACTTACGAAGTGAAGGCGGCGTTTAGCGCTAGTGGCTCCGGTGTTGACACGAAAATCATTAGCCGTGCGGGTGATCGTGTTGCATTTAATCGTGGCAAGGTCATTCAGGAAACTTCGCGCAGTCTTGCTGATGCTGCCTATGGTGAATTGATGGCGCAGTTTGGCGTACCGCGTGGTGCCAATCGTACGCAATATCAAAACACAAATGGTCAGATGGTTGCACCGCCACCAGTTTCTGAGCCGGTCACAGTCTATCATTGATTAATTTTGATGACAGTCGGTAAAATCAGGTGAGTATATAAAGTTTAAAGGCTGGCAATTGCTGGCCTTTTTTACGTCAGTTCATTGCTTTAGAGGGGTTTAGAGAAATTTTCATTGGGACGGGTGCAACCCGCGTGGAATCTTGTTAAGAAGAATTGGCGGGTGGTACCAGTATGAACTGCGTATAAGTGCTAAGGGTGGGATGAGTAGATTATCCGCTCATCCCACCCTTAATATTTATGCGACTAATTGAACAATCCTGGTCGCAACTAATCCCGGATTTCCAGTGCCCGGTTTAAGCTCAATGCAGCCATAGAGCAGGCCGCGCCAGATAATAAATAGAGGCTGACGTAGGCCAGTCCGAAATGCGAGGAGAGACCAAGAGCGACCAGTGGCGCAAAACCAGCACCGACTAACCATGCCAGATCTGAAGTCAACGCAGCACCGGTATAGCGGTATTTCGCCGCAAAGTTGGCCGTCACTGCACCAGCAGCTTGGCCGTAAGACAACCCCAGCAAGACAAAGCCTAACAGGATGAAGATGTTTTGACCTTGTTCGCCACCATCAAGTAATGTCGGGACAAAGCCGCTAAGCACGGCAATCATCAGCGCAAGTGTACCCAAGGTATTGCGGCGTCCAAAGCGATCGGCGATCAGGCCAGAAAAAACGACGGAGACCGCCATCAACGCCGCACCGCCCACCTGAATGTACAAAAAATCACTTAAGTTTCGCGGCGAATACAAAGTAATCCACGATAAAGGGAAAACTGTCACCAGATGGAATAAGGCATAACTTGCCAATGCGGCCAGCGCGCCGATTAATACATTGCGTCCCTGGGAACTCACCAGTTCGGTGACTTTGGTTGGCTCTAATTCACGTTCATCCAAGAGACGCGCATATTCATTGGTGGAAACCAGGCGCAAGCGGGCAAACAAGGCCACTACGTTAATCGCAAACGCAACATAAAACGGGAAACGCCAACCCCATTCCAGAAAATCCTCTGCCGTCGTGTTCGATATCAGAAAGGCGAAGATGCTACCGGCGATCATGAAGCCAAACGGGGCACCAAGTTGCCCAAGCATCGCATACCAGCCGCGTTTGTTTTGCGGGGCGTTCAATGCCAGCAAAGAAGGTAGTCCATCCCATGCACCACCCAAAGCAATGCCCTGTCCGACGCGCAAAACTGAAAGCAGTACAATGGCAGTCACGCCTAAATGACTAAATGTTGGCAAAAAAGCAATTCCAGCTGTCGAAAAACCTAACAAGACCAGCGCCATGGTCAATTTTGCTTCTCGCCCCAGATGGTGCTGGATAGACATAAAAATAACAGTGCCGAAAGGCCTTGCAAGAAACGCGAAAGAAAATATAGTGAATGCGTACAAAGTGCCTTCAAGGCGTGGTACGAAAGGGAAAAATACCATCGGGAAAACAAGTACCGAAGCGATGGCGTAGACAAAAAAGTCAAAATACTCCGACGCGCGTCCGATAACGACGCCAATTGCAATTTCTCCTGGCGCAATTGTCGTGTGGTCAGACTTGGTGTTTTTGGTTGAACCAGTGTTGGAACGGAGGGGGAATTCGGCGTTATGTTCGCCGTGGTGGCTGATACTTGGCATAGTCGTCTCTCGTAGTTATGGTCTGATCGATGGACGCCATGAACCCTCGCAGATATAACTTTGCTAAGGTAGGACAAAACGTCCAATCGCTAATGCTAGTCAGTCCATGTACATTACCATGAATCTCAGTCTAAATTGGATTTTTCATTATGATTTCCCTACTATTGCGGCGCGGACTTATGCTGTTTTGCGTTGCGCTGTTGGCTGGATGTGACACGATTGTGTTAAATCCATTTGGCGATATCGCCGCCCAGCAGAGCAAGCTGATTGTCGTTTCAACAATATTGATGCTGATCATCATCGTTCCGGTGATAGCACTCACTCTCTTTTTTGCATGGCGCTATCGCGCAAGTAATACAGAGGCAGCCTACGAACCCGATTGGGATCACTCCACAATGCTGGAGCTGATTATCTGGGGTGCACCGTTGTTAATTATCATCGCTTTAGGCACGATAACCTGGATTTCTACGCATACTCTTGATCCATATCGAAAGTTGTCGCGTTTAGATGAAAATCGTTCTATCCCTGACAACGTGAAACCACTAGTGGTGGAAGTTGTTGCATTGGACTGGAAATGGTTGTTTATTTATCCAGAACAAGGTATTGCCACAGTGAATGAACTGGCGGTTCCGGTTGATGTGCCAGTCAGCTTCAAAATTACTGCTTCAACGGTAATGAATTCTTTCTACATTCCAGCATTGGCGGGTCAGATTTATGCGATGCCAGGTATGCAAACCGCATTGCATGCTGTGATCAACAAACCTGGTGTGTATGACGGTTTCTCTGCAAACTATAGCGGTGCGGGTTTCTCTGATATGAAATTCAAGTTCCACGGCATGAATCAGCAAGACTTTGATGGCTGGGTTGCCGCTGCGAAAGCAAATGCCAGCACGCTCAAACGTGCTGACTACATGAAGTTGGAAGAACCAAGCATTAAAGATGCTGTGCGCCATTATGGAACCGTGGATGCAGATTTGTTCCATGCGATTGTCAATCGTTGTGTTGCAGCTGATCAGGTTTGTATGGACCAGTTAATGGCAACCGACATGAACGTTAAATCTGCAAAGAATAGCGATGCAAAAGGGTTGACTTTGCTTGCGCAGAATCAGCGTAACGGACGCACGCTTGATGCTGAAGTGTGTACCACGCCGTCAATTACTAGTGGGAAAAAATAATGTTAGACCAAATTGATATGACTAAGCTGATATTCGGCCGTCTGAGCTGGGATGCAATTCCCTTCCATGAGCCGATTTTGTTAGCGACTTTTGTAATGGTGGCGCTGGGTGGAATCACCTTGTTAGGTGCCTTGACCTATTTCCGTGTATGGGGCAACTTGTGGAACAACTGGTTCACCAGTATTGACCACAAACGTATCGGTATCATGTACATGATCCTCGGTATCGTGATGTTGTTGCGCGGTTTTGCTGATGCGTTGATGATGCGTGCTCAGCAGGCATTGTCGTTCGGTGACGCACACGGTTTCTTGCCACCGCATCACTACGACCAGGTGTTCACGGCACACGGCGTGATCATGATTTTCTTCGTCGCAATGCCGTTCGTTACTGGTTTGATGAACTACGTAGTGCCTATGCAAATTGGTGCCCGCGACGTGGCTTTCCCGTTCCTGAATAACTTCAGTTTCTGGATGACGACTTTTGGCGCTGTTTTGGTGATGGCATCTTTGTTCGTTGGTGAATTTGCTCGTACAGGTTGGTTGGCGTACCCACCGCTGTCAGGCATACTCGGTAGTCCAGACGTGGGAGTCGATTACTATATCTGGTCCTTACAGATTGCCGGTGTTGGTACCTTGTTATCCGGTGTGAATTTGATCGTAACGATCATCAAAATGCGCGCTCCTGGCATGACAATGATGAGAATGCCTGTATTCACATGGACCGCTTTGTGTACGAACGTTTTGATCGTTGCCGCTTTCCCGGTATTGACTGCGGTATTGGCGATGTTGTCTCTGGATCGCGTCTTTGGTACGAACTTCTTCACGAACGACATGGGTGGTAATTCCATGATGTACGTGAATTTGATCTGGATCTGGGGTCACCCAGAGGTGTACATTCTGGTATTGCCAATTTTTGGTGTGTTCTCAGAAATCGTTTCTACTTTCAGCAGCAAGCGTCTGTTTGGTTACACCTCCATGGTGTACGCGACCGTCGTTATTACTATCTTGTCTTACCTGGTATGGTTGCATCACTTCTTCACGATGGGTTCCGGTGCGAGTGTTAACTCGTTCTTTGGTATCACCACCATGATTATTTCTATCCCGACCGGCGCGAAGATATTTAACTGGTTGTTCACGATGTACCGTGGTCGTATCCGCTTCGAAGTTCCGATGCTGTGGACCATGGGCTTTATGGTGACTTTCGTTATCGGTGGTATGACTGGTGTGTTGCTGGCGGTTCCACCTGCTGACTTTGTATTGCACAACAGTTTGTTCCTGATTGCTCATTTCCACAACGTGATTATTGGTGGCGTGGTATTTGGTACATTTGCTGGTATTAATTTCTGGTTCCCGAAAGCGTTTGGTTACAAGCTCGATGCATTCTGGGGTAAATGCTCGTTCTGGTTCTGGACCATTGGTTTCTACTTTGCGTTCATGCCTTTGTATGTATTGGGTCTGATGGGCGTTACCCGTCGCCTGAGTCACTTTGAAGATCCATCCTTGCAGATCTGGTTCCAGATCGCTGCATTCGGTGCGGTACTGATTGCCTTGGGTATTGCCTGCTTCGTGATTCAGCTGGGCGTCAGCTTCATGCGCCGTGATTCACTGCGTGATTTCACTGGTGATCCATGGGGTGGTCGTACGCTCGAATGGTCGACATCTTCTCCACCTCCAGCATACAACTTTGCTTTCACGCCAATGGTGCACGATATCGACACCTGGGCAGATATGAAGAGCAATAAATATCAGCGTCCTACTGATGGTTTTGTCGCTATTCACATGCCAAAAAATACAGGCGCTGGTGTGATTATCGCTGGATTGAGTGCAGCCGTTGGCTTTGCTCTGATCTGGCAGATGTGGTTGCCCGCTGTTGTCGCGTTTATCGCAATGATGGCAGCGATCATTATTCATACTTTTAATTACAACCGCGATTACTACATTCCGGCGGACGAAGTTACCCGCACTGAAGCAGAACGCACACGTTTGTTAGCGAGCCATGTCTAATACATCTACTTCTACTCATAACGCGATGGGCACGGCTTCCGGCTCACACTACTTTGTTCGGGAACACCATCCTGAAAACGGCACTATGTTGGGTTTTTGGTTATACCTGATGAGTGACTGTCTGGTCTTCGCCTGCTTGTTTGCTGCTTATGCTGTTTTGGGTCGCAATTATGCAGGTGGTCCGACTGGGGCAGAAATTTTTGATCTGCCATTGGTGGGTCTGAATACTTCTTTGCTGTTATTGTCTTCTATCACTTACGGTTTTGCGATGTTGGAATCGCAAAAAGATCGTTTGCGTAACACGATGATCTGGTTGGCTGTTACCGGTGTTCTGGGCGCGTGCTTTATCTACTTTGAATTGTACGAGTTCGTACATCTGATCCTGGAAGGTGCAGGCCCGCAACGTAGTGGTTTCCTGACTTCATTCTTCGCGTTGGTTGGTACTCACGGCTTGCACGTCAGCTTCGGTATTATCTGGCTGGTGACTTTGTTATTCCAGTTGAAGCGTCATGGCCTGACTCCTGAAAATCGTCGTCGCCTGATGTGTTTATCTATGTTCTGGCACTTCCTTGACGTTGTCTGGATTGGTGTCTTTACCTTTGTCTATTTGATGGGAGTTTTGCCATGAGTGCACACCACGATCACGGGGCTCATGACCATCATGATCACCATGGCCACGACCATGCTGATCACGGTAGTCTGAAAAGTTATGCAACCGGTTTCATCCTCGCTGTTATTTTGACGGTGATTCCATTCTGGTTGGTGATGGGTAATGTATTCGATAAATCCAGTACCACAGGTTTTGTGTTGCTAGGTTTGGCAGCGGTGCAGATCGTTGTTCATATGGTGTATTTCTTGCACATGAACTCGAAATCTGAAGGCGGCTGGACGATGCTGGCGTTGCTGTTTACAACCATGGTTGTTGTGATCATGATGAGTGGTTCTTTGTGGGTCATGTATCACCTGAATCACAACATGATGCCAGGTATGGACCACGAGACAGTACCTGAATCGATCAAGATGGCACCGGTAGAAAAAGAAATGAAGAAAATGCCTGGCATGTCATGATTGACCGTTTGAATCATGCGACTACTGATGCTGATACATTAGTAGTCAATGCTTCCCAACCCCGTTCCAAATTTGTGAGGGTCACCCTCACAATTTGCGCGGGGTTGTTATTTTTGAGCTTCTTTTCGCTTGGCACCTGGCAAATTAAGCGGCTGCAGTGGAAGCTTGATCTGATTGCGCGCGTAGAGCAAAGAGTGCATGCTGCTCCGCAAGATGTACCTGTTGCCGCAAATTGGGCAAAAGTGAATGCGGCACAAGATGAGTATCGTCATGTGCGTCTCAGTGGTACTTACCTCTACCAGTACACTAGTCTGGTGTTGGCCTCGACAGAATTAGGTAGCGGATATTGGGTTATGACACCGTTGCGAACGGACGATAACAACATCGTCTGGATCAATCGTGGCTATGTTCCAACTGCGATGGCAGGACAGTTTCAATCAGCGACTACCAAGACTGCTGATGCTGGTGTGATGATCGCTGGCTTATTACGTATCAGCGAACCGAATGGTGGTTTTTTACGCCACAACGATCCAAGCGCACAACGGTGGTTTTCGCGTGATATCGAGGCAATGAGTGCCTCTCATCGTTTAACTTTTGCGGCGCCGTATTTTGTTGATCTTGAAGCGCATTCATCCTCATCTCTGGCTGAAGCTAAAGAATATCCAGTTCCCGGTCTGACCGTTATCGCCTTTCATAACAGCCATTTAGTCTATGCATTGACCTGGTATGTGCTGGCATTGATGGTCGCCGGTGCCTATTTCTACGTCTGGCGCGAAGACAAGCGCCTCAATGCACAGCGAAGCTCTCGTCAAGTCTCATAGTCTGTTAACATAGCGTGTTGCTGGTTTGTTCTGGCAAGTTTCAGCAAGCGCAAGACCACAGCATCCTTAGGAGACGCAGGAATGACGGCTAGCCCGGTACAGCAAACTGACGAACGCGAAATTCAGACGCATCAGAAACGGGTGTTGTACGCCGCATCCGACTACGAAAGTTCTGCCGGTCATAAAAACATGTTGCAGCTGATCCATTTGCGATGGATTGCAATGCTGGGGCAGGTATCAACGATTGCGCTGGCGACCTTGGTTTTTGATATCAAATTGCCGCTGTTGCAAATATCATATGTCATTGCGCTACTTATTGCCTTCAATATTGCCAGTCATTTGCGGTGGCATGAAGAAGTAAAAGTATCGAACAGAGAGTTATTCTTTGCCCTGCTGGTGGATGTCGCAATTTTAACTGCGCAGCTGTATTTATCCGGTGGCATTCATAATCCGTTTGCGTTTCTGTATTTGCTGCAAGTCATTTTAAGTGCGGTGCTGCTGGAAGCATGGTCGACCTGGTTGATTGTGGTTATTTCTGGTGTCTGTTTGTTTGGATTATCTTTATTTTATTATCCGCTGACATTGCCAGTCGAGCACATCGATAGCATGCCGGGTTTGTATCAGGACGGCATGATTATTTGCTTTCTGGTCAATGCGGCTCTATTAGTTTTTTTCTTAACACGCATCAGTGGGAATCTCAGTAGTCGTGATGCGCAATTGGCGGATTTAAGACAGCATGCAACCGAAGAAGAACACATTGTCAAAATGGGTCTCCTGGCCTCGGGAGCGGCGCATGAACTCGGTACCCCTTTAGCGACCTTATCTGTGATTTTAGGCGACTGGCGACGTATGCCAGAATTTAGTAAAAATCTTGAATTGCTCGAAGAAATCAGTGAAATGCAGAGACAATTGCAACGCTGTAAAAGTATCGTCAGCAGTATTTTGCTGTCTGCGGGTGAGGCACGAGGCGAATCTTCGGTAAAGACGACACTCAATACCTTCTTGAGTAACCTGGCGGAGGATTTCCGAACGACTCGTCCAGTGGGTACATTTGTATTTGAAAATCACCTGCAACAGGATGTTCCGGTTGTGTTTGATTCAGCACTCAAGCAGATGATGTGCAATGTGTTAGATAATGCGCTTGAAGCTTCACCACATTGGCTTTCTTTGGAGGTCAGCAGCGATGCCAATTCTTTGAGTATCGTTGTAGCAGACCAGGGACCAGGATTTTTGCCGGAGATTCTGGAAAAATTAGGGCAACCTTACCAATCGACCAAAGGGCGTCCTGGTAGCGGCTTGGGGATATTTTTTGTGGTGAATGTGGCGCGTAAATTAGGCGGATCCGTTTCTGCCCGCAATCGCGCAGAAGGTGGAGCGGTGGTCAAAATTGTGCTGCCGCTATCAGCAATCATGCTTTAAAGGGTTAAACAAAATGTCGGACAATCGTCTGTTGTTGATAGTCGAAGACGATACTGCTTTCGCTCGTACTTTGGCACGTTCGTTTGAACGTCGCTCGTATACTGTAATTCATGCTGCCAATCTCGAAGATGCAGCGGACTTACTGCGCAAACATTCGCCACGTTATGCTGTGGTCGACTTGAAATTAAATGGCAATGCCTCTGGGCTAGCCTGTGTGCAAATGCTGAACAAACACGATCCTGAAATGTTGATCGTAGTATTAACTGGCTTTGCCAGTATCGCTACCGCCGTTGAGGCGGTCAAATTAGGTGCTTGTCAGTACCTGGCCAAACCATCGAATACCGATGATATTGAGGCCGCATTCGGGCACGTTGCCGGAGTTTCTGAACCCGAACTGACCAATCGTTCCACGTCGATCAAAACCTTGGAATGGGAACGTATTCATGAAGTGTTGGTAGAGACCGATTTTAATATCTCCGAAGCGGCCCGCCGTCTCGGTATGCACCGACGGACATTAGCGCGTAAGCTCAATAAACAGCAGGTGAAATAATCATTTAAATTATCATTCTTTGCGTCTTATTCACCTATACTGAGGCAACACCCGTATTCGCGGGCGTCTATCAGGAGCAATATCATGAGTAAAGTGACCAAGACCAACAAAGAAACGAAGAAACAGGCTTTACTCTCACCGAAAGAGAAAAAAGCGGCAAAAGATGCGAAAAAATCGGCTGGTGTGTCTATTCCTATCGGTGCTCGTTAAAATTTCTTGTTCTAAAGCCGGATTCCCGGCCACATAAAAAAACGACTTCACTCATCGAAGTCGTTTTTTTATTGGATACTGAATGGGAAATTATGAACAGATAACTTAGCGTAAATAGATAGTTGGCCTATTAATTTCCATAAAGGTTTCTGGTTTGGTTGGCGCTTGAAATCCAAATTTTTCGTACAAACCACGTGCGGTGCTGCTGACTAAGATAAAGCGGCGTATCTCTTGTAAATCTGGATGTTCCTGCACCGCATGCATCAAGGTTTTGGCATGACCTTGTCCGCGATAAGCGGGCAGTACGAAGACATCCATCAAATAGGCAAAGGTTGCTTTATCGGTGACAACGCGGGCAAAAGCGATCTGTTGCCCATCGATGTAAGCACCAAAACATAAAGAGTGTTCAATCGAACGCTGTACCGTTTCTAAAGGTATACTCTTTGCCCAAGCTGATTGCTCAGACAAAAAATGGTGTATCAGCGACACATTGAGTCTTGCTTTTTCGGTCGATATTTCCATTTAACTGCCCCGATTCCATTGTCCGCCGGATACCCGTTCTATACCCGCAAGGTCACACCAGCTTTGGACTTGCATAAAGCCTTGCGCAGATAATAATCCGCGGACTTCGGCAGCCTGGTGATAGCCATGTTCCATCAGTAACCAGCCGTGCTGTGCTAAATGGGCTGGTGCATTGCTGACGATGTGTCTGTACGCACTGAGGCCATCACCATGATCGGTCAGCGCATTGAGTGGCTCGAAGCGTAAATCACCCTGCGTCAGATGGGGATCGTCTTTGACAATATAGGGTGGATTACTGACGATGGTTTGAAAAACTTGTCCGCCAACAGCACTGTACCAATCGCTTTGAAATAACTTCAGGCGATTTAGCGATAAGTACCGCTCATTATTTTTACGTGCGATTTCTAATGCTGCATCGCTGATATCGATTGCCGTCACCGCCAAATCTGATCGTGTGTGGGCAACGGAAATCGCGATAGCACCCGAGCCAGTACCTAGATCCAGTAGTGATGAATTATCCGGAGCATAGTTCAGTGCTAACTCCACCAATAATTCGGTATCGGCACGTGGGATCAAAACAGCAGGTGATGTATGAAACGTGAGACCAAAAAATTCTCGCTCACCAGTCAGGTAGGCAATCGGTTCTCCATCAAGACGGCGTTGCAGCAAGGCTTGCAGATCTTGTGCTTGCTGCGTAGTGAGTAGGTGTTCTGACTGGGTAATTAACTGTATCCGGCTCAATTTTGTCACATGCATCAATAAGATGCGTGTTTCTAATTTTTCTAAGGGTGACAACCGTTCATAGTCAGCGATAGTCAGCCCCGATTGTTGCCACGTTTGCATTAGCGGTGCTTCCCAAACATACCAGTTTTTTCACGCGAGAAAAACAGAAACAGCAAAGTACAAGTCATCAATACAAATCCTATCATCGCCCAGGCAGGCAGAGATAAGCCCAGCGTAGGTGGGTAAGGAATCTCACACAAGCCATCAGCGCGGAACAAAGTCGGCCACCAGTTGGCTAGAAATATTTTATTTAGACCAGTTTCCAAAGGATCAATACCGCATGAAAATCCCGGGTTTGCTAAAACGTATAAATGTTTTGTCGCAATACCAATACCGGTGAACCCGGATGCTGTCGCTAAACCAATGCTGATACGGCGTGTGCCACGTGGCATTGCTGCACCAATCAGGCAAAAGATTGCGATTGCAATAAAAGCGTAACGTTGCAAAACGCATAGCGGGCAAGGCAACATGTGCTCGACGATTTGTAAATAGAGTGCAGCACCGATCAAACCAATGCAGATTGCGGCAATGCCAAGTAATACGGGTTTCGAAGAACGCATGAATTTCATCCGGAAAATGAGAGCGGTTGCCAGCTTACACGGTTTTAATCGCTGATGCGCAAAAGCTGTGTCGACAAACTGGCGTAAATCATAATTACTACTTGGACGACTTAATCGTCGCCAAGTTCCGCCAATAATTCGGCTTGATGTTCGGCGATCAGCGCATTGCTGAGTTCGGTCAGATCGCCATCCATAATAAAGTCGAGTTTATATAAAGTCAGATTGATACGGTGATCGGTCATCCGGCCTTGGGGGTAGTTGTAAGTACGTATACGTTCACTACGGTCGCCAGAGCCGATCAAACTCTTACGGGTCGCTGCTTCTTTGGCTTGTTTTTCGCGTAACTGACCGTCCATGATGCGGGTTGCTAACACGCGCATTGCCTGGGCTTTATTCTGATGCTGGCTACGACCATCTTGGCACTCGACCACGATTCCGGTCGGGATGTGGGTCAGACGCACCGCAGAATCCGTTTTATTGATATGTTGACCACCCGCTCCACTGGCGCGGAAAGTATCAATACGCAAATCTGCATTGTTGATCACCACGTCGGCCAGTTCATCGGCTTCTGGCATCACCGCCACGGTACATGCTGAAGTATGAATACGACCTTGCGTTTCTGTTGCTGGCACGCGTTGTACGCGGTGACCACCGGATTCAAATTTGAGCTTGGAATAGGCACCCAACCCGGCGATGCGAACGATCACCTCTTTGTAACCGCCTAACTCTGATGCTGATTCGGACATCATTTCGACCTGCCAGCGATTCCGTTCAGCAAAACGGGTGTACATACGCAATAAATCCCCAGCGAATAATGCTGCTTCGTCACCGCCAGTACCGGCACGAATTTCCAGCAAAATATTGCGTTCGTCGTTGGGATCTTTCGGCAATAACATTTTTTGCAAATCCGCTTCCAGATTTTGCATATTGGCTTTTGCTGTTTCGATTTCGTCCTGAGCAAAGGCTTTCATTTCAGGATCATTCAACATTTCTTGCGCTTCATCGATATCGGCTTGCGCTTGCTGGAAATTTTTATACAGCGCTACTAAAGGATCTAATTCCGCATGCTCACGGTTGAGTTTGCGGTAATTGTCCATGTCGTTGGTGGCCCCTTCTTGCATCAGCAAATGACCGACTTCGTCGAGGCGTTCAGCTAGTTGATCTAGCTTGGAAAGCATTGATGGTTTCATACTTGAATTGAGTGAGAGTGGAGGAGGGCATGTGCCCAAAAACATGCGCACCGTATGCGCAATCGCAAAGCGCAGTAAAGACCGGCGTCGCTAACGCTTAGTGCGGAATAATTGTGGGAGTAAGCTAGCCAGACGCGCACGTTCGTCGCCGCTGGCCTGATGCAAGGCCTGTTGTGGGCCATGCAAGAATTTTGCAGTAATACCTTTAGATAAGGCTTCCAATACGGCATTGATATCGTCGCCGCGTGCCAGCATTTTGCGGGCGCGGTCGAGTTCCATCATTCGGACTTGTTCACTGCTTTCGTGCAAGTCCTGAATCACAGGAACGATGGCGCGGCCATCAATCCAGTGCATAAATGATTGCACGCGGGTTTCAATAATCGCTTCGGCTTGTGCAACTGCTGCCTGACGATTTTCTATACCAGACTGAACTACGGTGCCAAGATCATCGACGGTGTACAAAAACACGTCATCAAGCTTGGCCACTTCTGGCTCGATATCGCGTGGTACCGCCAGATCGACCATAAACACAGGGCGGTGTTTGCGCGCTTTGACTACGCGCTCTACCAGGCCTAAACCAATGATAGGCAGGGAGGACGCGGTACATGAAACGATAATGTCAAACTGTGCCAATTGCAGTGGTAAATCGGCCAGTCGTATCGCTTTGGCATTAAAACGATGAGCGAGTGCTTCACCACGCTCCAATGTCCGGTTGGCGATGGTGATTGACTTAGGATTTTGTGCGGCAAAATGCGTTGCACAAAGTTCTATCATTTCACCCGCACCGATAAACAAAACATGCTGGTCAGCAATTTTGTCAAAAATACGTTGTGAAAGTCGCACTGCAGCGGCTGCCATAGAAACGCTATGTGCACCGATTTCTGTGGTACTGCGTACCTCTTTGGCAACGGCAAACGTGCGTTGGAACATTTGATGCAGATATGTGCCAAGACCACCAGCCGCTTCAGCCTGTCTTACGGCATCTTTCATCTGACCGAGAATTTGCGGTTCACCCAATACCATCGAATCCAGACCGGACGCGACGCGGAACGCATGTCTTACGGCATTGTCTTGTGGCAGTGTGTACAGATGTGGCCGTAAATCGGCGTAAGGCAGATGATGATAATCAGCCAGAAAGTGTGCAGTGGCGTCGATAGGGTTCGCTGCCGGACACGCTGCATACAATTCTGTGCGATTACACGTAGACAAAATGGCAGCTTCCGTCACACTATTGCGCTGTGCCGTTGCAGCATTGTTACCAAACCATGCACGCGCAGCCGCCACCGCATGAGCGATTTGCTCAGGCGAGAAGGCGACTTTTTCCCGCAATGAGAGCGGAGCAGTCGTGTGGTTGAGTCCAACAGCAGTTAGTTGCATGCCAAAGTGTGCGTGGGGTTAAGTCGTCATTATAGCGCGTAGCGGACAATATTTTTTGTGTCCGCCACTTTGATCTCTCTTGATCTATCTCAAACTAAGCTAGCGGGGAAACGCAGGTTGAACGTCGATCCCTCATTCGGAGCGCTGGTAAAGTCGATTTTGGCGTGGTGACGGTCCAAAACCGCTTTCACAAACACCATGCCAAGGCCAACGCCGTCGTTCTTAGGCTGCTCGTTGGTTTTAAAGCGTTGAAAGCGTTGAAACAGCTTATTTTGCTCGGCACGTGGAATCCCATAACCTTGATCGATGATGCTGCAAACGATTTCAGCATCGGCTAAATGTTGCTCCAAGGATAGCCTGCAAGTAATTGTGGTATCGCGTGGGCTGTATTTGATTGCGTTTGACAACAAATTGGTCAAAACTCGTGTGACCAGAGAGCGGTCAATCCGCGCCGGAAATTCAGCGTCAGGAATATCGGTTTTGATACGGATATTTTTGCTTTTTGCTAAAGACCACATTTCTTCTGTGGCATCCATTAGCACGTTTTGGAAATCAACCTCATCAAAGCGATAGTCTTGTGATTCGGCACGTGCTAACTGGACAAAATTATCAGCCAGACCCAAAGTAATGCGTGACGCCTTTTCGATTCGTGCCATGAACTCGTCGGTTGGTAATGCGGTTGCTGTTTCTTTTTGCATTTCCAATAATGCAAGAATCGACGCTTGTGGTGCCCGCATGTCGTGAGAAATGAAATGCAAGGTCTCATCACGGCTACGTTCCGCAGCGCGGATCGCGGTGATGTTGATGATGCTGACGATCCAACCTACAAGGACTTTATCCGCGTTGTAACACGGCGCGCTTTTGATTAAAACGTCTTGCAATTTGGGGTCGCGAACTTCTATCCCCAGTTTCATGTTTGCTGTATGTTTCAGGTCGAGAATGTCCCACCAGCTAAAGCTCGTTTGATCATTCGCTTGCGGGGGCGACATCTGAGCAAATAAATACGGCAATAAGGCGTCATTCACTTTAGGCATGCCGAGACCGGCAAAGTAAGCGCGGGCCGCCTGATTGGAGAGCAACACATTGCCATCGGTGGTCGTGACTAGCGTCGCATCTGGCAAACTGGCCAGGCTGTCACTAATAAATTGGCGCAGATCGCGTACCCGGTTTGCCGCCATGCGCATGGCATTGATACTGTTTTCTAAGGTGTCGGTAAGAGCGGCATCCTGTTTTTGTTCATCGTCGACAAATTCTGGCAGTAAGTGCGGTTCTTTTTCCAGCAAGCTAAATTCTTCACCCAGATATTGGATGGCGGCTTCGAGTCTGCGCCAGCTCCAGATCGGGTAGGCAATGAGCAAAGATACCAATGCTGACGAGGATGGCAACCATACTCCGAGATAACGCATAAATAAAAGGCTACCGGTAATCGCAAGCAAAAACAGCACACCTGTGGTGATCAGTGCTTTTCTTGGTGAAAGCATTTGATACGCCATCAAGGCCAGGCTCAGTATGGCCACATTGTAAAAGGCGACTTGCCATAGCGGTGCAAAGTGAATGCTACGTTCATCGAGCAAACTGGCAAGAATATTCGCATTGATTTCTACGCCGGGAATGCTGCCTTCAGTATCGGAAACTGGAGTGGGAAAAGAATCCGCCATTCCCACCGCGGTAGTGCCAACCAGAACATATTTTCCTTTGAAATAATCAGCAGGGACTTCGCCGCGTAAGACCGAGACATAAGGGATCGTTCGAAAATGCCCTTTGTCGCCATAAAACGGAATGTGCATCTGATAATCACGTTGCCAGATACCGGGCTGGGGAGTGTTATGCAACCCTGCTGGACGACGTTCACCTGGGAGATATTTCTCCGTCCCCGCGGCAGAGTTTTGCCCAACGTCTTTGAGCGCCAGAGCAAAATGTGGCCACCATTCTCCCTTGATTCCTTCGCGCAAAAAGACACTACGGAGTACACCATCTGGATCTAGTTCGATACTAATATGACCAATTTGTCGCGCAGAAGCCGCCAACAAAGGTAATGGCAAAGTCGCTGTTAAACCTTTGCCAGCACTTGCGGAAACCACCGGCAAAACGACGCGGTTACTTTGCGCTATGGCGTTCGCCAATGCCTGATCACCACTTGGGCTACCATCGGTATTATTGCCCTCTTCTTCCGGTAGCACCATGTCAAGCCCGATAGCCAGAGGTTGGGCAGCATTGATTTTGTTGAGCAGTTCAGCATGGCGTTGTCTCGGCCACGGCCATTTGCCCAATTCGCTAAGGCTAAAGTCATCGATCGCAACAATCAGGATGTCATCACGCGCTTCATGCGAATTAATCTGCATAAAATGGTCATACAGCACCATATCGAACCGACTCAGAACATTGGAGAAACTCAGTGCGGCCGTTAATGCCAGTAATAAGCAACTAAGTATCAGCCACTCGCGAAAAGCAATATGTTTAACCTGAATCGTTGCGTTCGCCATTATTTACCAATCAAAAGCCAGTACCAAGTGTTCCGTTGCCAGTAGAAATGGCGTTACCTTCGCTATCGACCCAACGTGCTTTGATGGTGATTTTTTGCGTAGAGGAAAACGCTCCTACGTAGCCATCCGGATCGGTCGCTTGAACGCGAATATAGTATTGTCCGGCATCAGGTCGCTGAATTTTCAATTCAGCAGCACTGGTGTCACGTGCCAGGTATATGGTTTTGAACTCAGGATCTTTAGCAATCTGAATCAGAAATTTTTGGCCTGGTTCTGCTGCCCAATTGAAGGAAATCTCTTTTCCTTCTGAATCTGCAAATGCGGCACCAGTTTGTGCAGGTAAGCGGGCAAATGCTTGCGGGTCGCTGAAGGGACCCTGATCAGATTTACCATCTTTTTGAATCACGACCGTGGCAATACGCCAGAAATAATTGCCTGCTTTGATGGCATCGCTGCTGAACTGCACGTCTTTCAGATTACTCTGATCAAGTACGATATCTTTGAACTGGTCATCTTTGGCGACTTGCAAGTGATAAGACTCAGCGTTACTGGCTTCAGTCCAGACAAAGTCAGTTTTATCGTTGCGGATTTTGTTTTTTGGCTGTACGGTAAATGGTGGTTCCGGACGCGCTTTGAGGGTAAAAGCTTTTGTCAGCGGAATACCTTCCAACCCATATTGATCAATCGCAGCTATTCGAACAAAGTAAGCGCCATCTGCAACGCCATCGAACTTAAAGCGTGTGTCTTTGAATGTGTTCTCAGTCAATACGTCCAGTGCTTGCGCATCTCTGGAGATTTGTACATGGTAGCCAGTCGCTGCTTCCGATTTATCAATCAGAAATTGGATAGTAGGACGAACTTGCATTAAGTATTGCTCGCTAAGTTTTGGCGCAGGCAATAAATCGACTGCTTTACCCACATTGCTGGCGCTGATGATATTGCCTTTACCCGCTGGCAAAATAATACCAGTTGATTTTTTCAATGAAGGGTTGTTGACGGCAACTCCGCCTTCCAGCACTTCATTCGCAGTTCCTGCCGTAGTCACACCAACGCGGAAATGGGTTCCGCGCACACCTGCCACTGCCAATGGCGAGCGAACTTCAAAGCGGCCTTTGTTGGATGTCAGACTCGATACATGTGATTCAACTTTGCCTTCAAGTAATGAAATTTCAGTTCTTGGGCTTGCTGTATATTTGGTCTTACGTAATTTGGCGAAGCTGATCTGGCTATTCGATGGAATTGAAACACGTGAATTGTCCGGGAATGACAACGTGATAAAACCATTCTTACCGGTGAAAATTTGCGCACCTTCCTTCACCACCGTACCAATCGCTAATGGTGTATCGGCCCCGTTGACGGGTTTGTAGGTCGGGTTGCCAGCAAATGCCAGCACCTTTGCTTCACTCTCTTCTTCCGGTAGTAGCTCTAAGGGAATCAATATTGCTGTGCCGATGGGGATGGCGCGGTCATCTGCGATGTGATTGCGCTTACCGAGTATTGTCCAGTTAAGTGCTTTATCGGTGAATCGCTTAGCAATACTGGATAAAGTGTCGCCTTGCTGCGCGAAATACGTCATATCGGGTGGTGTGGCAAGCACACTGCCAGGTTCGCTACGCGGCGTCTGCGCAAAACTTAGTGGGGAAAATGAGAGACAAATTGCTGCCAGTAAGCTGGTCTGACATTGTCGCAGGAGTGTTGTTCTCGAAATGCTCATGCGCGAAAATCCTAAAGTTGAAATGCAATCCGGGTCAGATTTACTGACCCGGATAATTTATTCTGGAGTGACTTGTTCTAGTCGGTAGCCATAGCTATAAACAGGAGCGAGACGATAACCATTTTCTGGTCTCAATTCCAGTTTGCTACGTACCCTTGAGATGTGGGTGTCCATGGTTCTGGATGGGATATCGACATCACGCGACCAAACCGCTTCCAGAATGTAAGCACGTGACAGTGGGCGGCCAAGATTGCGGAACAGCAATAAGGCGAGGTCGAATTCTTTCTGTGTCATTTCCACCGGCACATCATTGATACTGACGCGACCCGCGCGGGTTTCAAACTTATAGACACCAAATTGCAGGTGTTCAGATGCAGTTTGTGTTGGATATGCTCGGCGTAACAAAGCTTGTACGCGCGCCACCAGTTCACTACGGCGAATAGGCTTGATCATGTAGTCGTCGGCACCAGCAGCCAGACCGGCGACGATGTCGTCTTCTCCGGAGCGGCTGGTCATAAACAACACCGGCAGTGTCGGAGAGAGTTTTTCTCTGACCCAATGCAAAATTTCTGTGCCGTTCAGGTCAGGAACCTGCCAGTCCAGAATCAGCATGTCATAGCTTTCGCGGCGTAATTGGTGCAGCATTTCTTTGCCACTCAAGAAAGGATGGCAGGTATGACCTGCTGCATTCAGAATGGTACAGACCAATTCCAGCAGGTTGTTGTCGTCGTCTAGTACAGCGATTCTCATGGGTAGCTACCGTTAATGTCCGGCAATTAAAATATCATGCTTATCATTATATCGAAAGCAAGTGAAAAATTTGAAAATTGTGAAAATATGTGACCGATAAAATGTGTCTTAGCAACGATCAGTAGTGTTTCTATGATTCGCAAAAATGTAGTTGGTGGCTAGTACTTACTTGATTGCAGGTACCACAACATCAATAAAACTGCACAAAAACTTGGAATATTTAATTTTCAAAAATGAGGACAATATGCAACAAATTTGCCGCCAAATCATCACTTTTCAATTGATCTGACGGCATATTTCTTTTAACTTCGCATTTCCAGGTCTGGCAAAACCACGTTGACATCCAGTACTTCGAGGTTACCTTGTTTATCTAGGGAAACTTTAATGTCTTCCGCATTGACCTTGGTGTACTTGGAGATGACAGCGATCAATTCTTCACGCAATGCCGGTAAAAAATCGTAACCATCACGGCCTGTGCGTTCGCGTGCAATGATGATTTGCAAGCGTTCTTTCGCCATATTGGCGGTTTTAGGTTTACTGTTAAATAAAAAAGAAAGCAGAGCCATTTTATTTACCTCCGAAAATGCGCTGCAGCAATCCCGGTTTTTCATAGTTAATGAAACGCAATGGGGTATCCTGGCCTAAGAAGCGTGACACCACGTCTTCGTAAGCATCGGAAACATCGCTACCCTTCATATGAATTGCAGGATTACCTTGGTTGGAAGCGTGCAATACTGCTTCTGATTCAGGAATAACACCAATTAATGGGATACGCAAGATTTCTTGCACGTCGGTATGCGATAACATTTCGCCCGCTTCTACGCGTTTGGGAGAGTAACGGGTGATTAATAAGTGTTCTTTAACAGGCTCGCCACCAGCTTGTGCACGTTTGGATTTGGCCTGGATAATGCCAAGGATACGGTCAGAATCGCGCACCGATGATACTTCTGGGTTGGTGACAACGATGGCTTCGTCGGCGAACGTGAGCGCCATGACTGCACCACGCTCGATACCTGCCGGAGAGTCACAGACGATGTATTCAAAATCCATCTTGATCAGATCATTGAGAACTTTTTCTACGCCTTCTTCAGTCAACGCGTCTTTATCGCGGGTTTGTGAGGCAGGCAGGATGAATAAGTTGTCGCAATGCTTGTCTTTGATTAGTGCCTGATTCAATGTCGCTTCGCCACTGATGACATTGACCAGGTCATAGACTACGCGGCGTTCGCAACCCATGATCAGATCAAGGTTACGCAGACCAACGTCAAAATCCAATACGGCAGTCTTGTGTCCACGCATAGCGAGGCCAGAAGCGAAGCTTGCACTGGAAGTCGTTTTTCCAACTCCGCCCTTGCCGGATGTTACAACGATGATTCTTGCCACAAAAAACTCCTTTTTCTATCCGAAATAACTGCAATTATTTGCTTCATTTGCTTGTTTAAAGGGCGTCAGCCGACTAATTTTACTGATGATACTTCAATACTATCCCCATTGAGCTTCACTTGTACTGGATGATTTGCTTGCAATGGTGGAAAACCGTTTTCAAATGTTCTGTAAATTCCTGCGATGGATACCAATTCGGGTTCCATGGTCAGGGCAAAAATACGTGCTTCGGTGTTGCCAGTGGCGCCCGCCAGCGCGCGACCGCGCAAAGGTGCATAAATGTGTATGCTGCCATCGGCAATGACTTCAGCGCCATTATTTACGGAGGCGGTGATAATCAGATCTGCACCACGCGCATAAATGCGTTGTCCGGCGCGTACTGGCGTATCAATCACCATCGCTGGGTTATTGCGAACAATGATCTGCGGTTCGACAGGCGCCGTTGCTGGTACTTGCACAACGACGGGCGCAGGTGCCGCGACTTGTTCGGTTTCTAATCTTGGTTTGCTAACGACATCGATGCTCAGACCATGTGACCGTATGGTGTCGTAATCTTCTTCGCGTGCATTGCGGACCGCTACTGGATTTAAGCCATGGGCTTTAAATAAAGGAATTAAGGCATTCCAATCGACCTCAGCATCGGCGATCGCTTCGACATCAATCACGGCAAACTCATCGTCAAAAAAATCTGGTGAGCCCGCAGTCATTTCTTGCAGTGCTGCCTCGAGTACGGAGGTGGACGCATCGTGCAACAAAATTGCGACAGCGACAACGGTGGAAATCTTTATTTCTATAGGCTTGCGCGTCAGACTGTTTTGCATAGGTCCAAAGGAAAAGAGGAAAAACTGTCACCTGCACATACTGCATCTCCGTGGATTTTATTGCCATGGAGAAGCAAAATGCTCGTACGAACTTGTAAGTTCGCCCTAAAAGGAGCCATCCTACCAATTGATGAGCAGGATTGCAAAAATATGCCTGTTTTGTTGGAAACAGCACAGCAAATTCACCTTTATGCGCTCTTATAATGAAATAAATATTTCTTTTTTATTAATTTAACAGATTCTTGCGTCGATAGGTGCACACATTTTCGTTATTTCTTTTATGCCGCAAGTTCCGTTTGCACTGTAGCGGCGGTGATTTTCGTTTGTCGGCCGATGTGATTGAGGGGGAGGTGGTTACCGCGCCCAAACAATTGATGGCGCAGAGTACCATCGGTGTAATGGGTTTTATAGCGGTGTCTGCGCTGCAATTCGGGAACGATTAATTTCACCACGTCGCTGATGGTTTCATGTGACAGCGCAAAAGCCAGATTGAAGCCATCGATACCAGTTTCATCAACCCAGGCTTCCAGTTGATCGGCAATTTCTTGTGGATTTCCAACCAAAACCGGGCCACGCCCACCAAGGCCGATAAATTGTGCGGCTTCACGTACGGTCCAGACTTTGTCAGGATCTGCCGTGCTAAACGAGGCCAGTGCTGAACGTCCGGCATCCGAATCAATGTAATCGATGGTTGCATCGAGCGGGAATTGTGAGAAATCAACGCCAGTCCAACCTGATAACAAGGTCAGGGATGCTTCGATATCGATGTATTGCAGATAATCCTGATATTTTTCGTGGGCGGCCGCTGATGTTTCGGCCGTAATAATTAAGGCTTGCGCATAAATTAAAATCTGCTCCGCTTGGCGACCTGCAGCGAGAACGGCAGCACGGGTTTCGTCTACATAGCGCTTGACCACTTTTTTACTCGGACCGCTGACAAAGCTGCATTCAGCATGTCTGGCTGCAAAAGCAGTGCCGCGTTTTGAGGTGCCCGCCTGAAACAGCAAAGGCGTGCGCTGAGGTGAAGGTTCGCATAAATGAATACCAGGTACGTTAAAAAAGCGACCTTGATGGCGGATAGGATGGACATGCGCGGGATCGGTGTAGACACCATTTTTCTTGTCATGCCGAACCGCCTGATCGTCCCAACTTTGCTCCCAGAGTTTATAGACTACATCCAGATATTCATCGGCAAGATCGTAACGTTCATCATGACTCAATTGCTGATGCAATCCCAGATTCCGTGCGGCGCTATCCAGATAGCCCGTGACGATATTCCAGCCTACGCGCCCTTTGGTCAGGTGATCGAGGGTAGACATGCGACGCGCAAATGGATACGGATGTTCATAACTGAGCGCGCACGTCACGCCAAAACCCAGATGCCGTGTGACATTCGCCATCAATGGTACGAGTGCGAGCGGATCATTCAAGGGTAGTTGTATGCCATGTTTTAAAGCAGCATCAATATTGCCTTGATAAACATCATAGACACCTAAGACGTCAGCCAGAAATATCGCATCAAACAAGCCGTATTCCAGCAAACGCGCTAATTCGGTCCAATGTTGAGCACTGGTATATTGATGGCTGTTATCGCGTGGATGTCGCCACAAACCCGGAGACTGATGCCCCGGTGTATTCATTTGAAATGCATTAAAACGGATGAGTTTGCTCATGATTTATTTTTTTGTCGCTTCTAGTGCTTGCTGATAATCTGGTTTCGCAAAGCCAGAAAAATATTGATTAGTGACAGCTAAAAATTCACGCGAACGATATGCGGCTTCGAGATCTTTTACCCACGGTTTGTCTTTATCCGCAGTACGTATCGCAACCAGATTTTGATAGCGTGTCGAGATTTTTTCTTGTGCTAAGGCTTCGGTAAGCTTAAGGCCAGAAGCGAGCGCATAATTGCCGTTCACGAATGAATAATCTGTGTCTTCGAGTGAACGCGGTAATTGCGCAGCCTCCAATGGGATCAATTTGATTTTTTTGAGATTCACAGCGACATCGTTTTCTGAAGCACGCACCGGATCGACCTTGGCTTTGAGCTTAAGCCAACCTAACTGCTCCAGCAATACCAGGGCACGTGCCTGATTGGTTGGATCATTTGGAAGGGCAACCGTCGTGCCTTCTTTAACCTCGGTTAAAGACCGATGCTTTTTACTGTAAATCGCAATTGGTGCGGTGGGCACTTTGATTAATTCGCTTAAGGCTAATTTATTGTCGGTAGAAAACTTCGTCAGATACACTATATGCTGAAACGCATTTGCATCCAGCGATCCTTCTGCCAAGGCAAAGTTAGGTTGAATGTAGTCATTGAATTCAATCACTTTAACTTTGTAGCCTTGTTTTTCCAAAATCGGTTTGATGCCGAGTTTGACCTGATCTGCATACGGACCCGCGCTGGTGCCGATGACTAATTCTTTCGCATCTTTTGCAATGGCGGATGTAGATACCAAGCTCAATACACTGGTAGTGATTGACGCGATTAGAAGACGTTTTAACATACAACTCCTTTGAAATAATGACCGTTAATTAACGTTTATCGAGTTTGTGTGCAAGATGATTGCCAGAGTATTGAATCACTTGCACTAAGGTGATTAAGATGGCGACCGTGACAACCATCACATCTGTTTGAAAGCGGTAGTAACCGTAACGTATCGCCAGATCACCAATCCCACCACCACCGACGACGCCCGCAATGGCAGAGTAGGAAAGAAAGCTGATCGCTAATACTGTGAGCGCTAACACCAGACCTGCTCGCGCCTCGACCAGCAATACCCGCCACACAATCTGCCATTCAGAAGCACCCATCGCATGCGCCGCTTCAATCACGCCACGCGGGACTTCTTTGCAACTTTTTTCTACCAGGCGCGCGAAGTAAGGAATAGCAGCAATCGACAATGGCACCGATGCCGCCACTGGTCCTATCGATGTCCCAATAAGCCATCGCGTAAATGGTACTAATGCCACCAAAAGAATAATGAATGGAAAGGAGCGTATGGTATTGACCAGCCAACTCAAGACAATAGAAATAGGACGGTGCTGTAATGATTGACCTTCATCGACCAGAAACAACAAAATGCCTAAGGGGCCACCGAGCACGATGGCAGTGGATAAACCGATTGCCATCATGGTCAGTGTTTGCCCTATCGCTATTCCTAGTTCCGGCAGAATCGCGATGATATTGTCAAACATGAGCGGCATCCTTGTGGTGAGTGTTGCTGTGCTCCTCGTGCCAATGGCAAGACAATTCACGTCCTAAAGCTGTGACACGTAATTGACTCGTGTCAGCAATGGCAAAAGATTCAGCAATTTCGCCATCGGCGATCACGGCGACGTGTTTGCACAAACTACTGAGTACAGATAATTCATGGCTGACAATCACAATAGTGACTCCTAAACGTTGGTTGATATCGTGTAAGGTATTGAGTACTTCGCGGGTGGTTTCGGCATCCAATGCCGAGGTTGGTTCATCGCAGAGCAAGACCTGCGGACGAGAGGCCAGCGCACGTGCAATCGCGACGCGTTGCTTTTGCCCGCCAGATAATTGTGCGGGGTAGCTGAAGGTTTTATTCTCTAATCCCACAATTGCCAGACATTGCTTCACGCGCTCAGCTATTTCTTGCTTACTCAAGGCGCCATGAATTTTTAACGGGAATGCGACGTTATCGAACACATTGGCGTTTTGCAGTAAATTAAACTGCTGGAAAATCATACCAATCTGCTGGCGAGCTGAACGCAAGGATTTTTTGTTCAATTGCGTTAATTCTTGTCCGGCGACGACGATGCTGCCGCTATCTGGCTGCTCCAGCAGATTGATCAGTCGAAGCAGGCTGGATTTGCCAGCACCGCTTTTTCCGATCAATCCAAAAATATCTCCTTGAGCAATTTCCAGGCTGACACTGTTGACGGCATGAAAAGTGCTGCCATCGTGAACAGGAAAAGATTTGCTAACCGCTGACAGTCGGATCACGGGTTGCGACATGGACATTCCTTTTTTTTATGAGTACGGTGTCGGCTCAGGCACTGTGCCGTCCAATAAATAGCGCCCCAGGTCACGCAATTTGTAATCGATAGGATCATGCAGCGTGTGTACCCGGACGTTACGCCAGAAGCGGTCAAATCCAAATTTTTCTGAAGTCGAACGTGCACCAGTGATGTCGAACAATTGTGTGCTCACTTCTATTCCTGCACGATGCGCGAGGCATTTGGCTTCAGCGACAGAAATCGCCAGATTCCCCCGGTCTTCAGCAGTAATCAAAGCGCCTTTTTCGAAGACTTGTTGGAGTACCCGTCCAGCTTGATCAGCAAGGGCGATTGCCGGTTTGAGCAGCAACCAAAGTTCTGCATAGCGACGTTGAATAAATAGATCATCCGAGGAACGTTCTACGCCAGAAGAAAACCACGGTTTGGCTTGCTCTTTTGTGTATGTGCGTGCTGCTTCAAACGCACCAAGACCGATGCCGAGATACAGATTGGTCATGATCAGTTGAGCGATTTGCGAACGCACTGTGGCTTGCGCAGTTGGCTTTTTAGCGGGTGCTTGCAAGACCAGATCGTCGGGTAAAAATACCTGATTGAAATGCACATTGCCGCTATCCGTTTGCTTTTGACCAAAGGCATCCCAATCGGACTGAATTTGTATTCCTGGTTGTTTGCTTGGTATGACGGCAATCAGCGGACTTTGCGTCACTTCATCCCATGCGGAAATAGTGAGCCAGTCAGAACCAACCGAACCCGAAGAAAAGCTTTTCACGCCATTTAAAACATAACCATCTTCCAATCGCGCTGCAACCGTGCGTTTGTCTAAGGGATTGAGGGCATTGCCCCAGAATAGTTGTTTTTCTACCGTGGCGGTCAGCAAGCGTCTTTGCTGCTGCGCGTTGCCATACAATGACAAACCTGCGACCTGCAAATGATGAAAGCCAAATACATGGGCGAGTGAACTATCGACTTGCGCCAGAATACGCACAACGTGATTGATGGTTTCCCAACTCGCGCCCTGACCGCCGAACTCTTCAGGCACTGACAATGTCAGCAAACCTGAACTGCGTATCCATTCCCTTTCCGTTGCAGCGTGGCCGCCTGCATGATCTCGCTCTACCGCTGTTTGCGCCAGTCGTTGTGCTAAGGCACGTGCAATCACCAATATGTCATCGTGCGCCTGATGTTGATCTGAAAGGGGGTGGCCGATGCTTTCAATTTTTTGTAAAGAAGGAGACATGAAATACCTGATATGGATGCTTGAATACATTCCAGTATTGCACTCAGGTCATGATTTCGTACACGAAGATATTTCACGCAGCTTATGCGTAAAACTCCTATGTCAAAAAATGACGTTAGATAGTTGAAAATCTTCCTTGTCTCTAGTGACTTTGCTTTTTATGATCGATCTGACTTATTTAGCAATGTATTTCAAAATAAATCTTATCTAAGGAAAAATATCAATGAAACTGGAGACAATTGCGGTACATGGTGGCTATACACCGGATCCGACGACCCGCGCTGTTGCAGTACCTATCTATCAAACGGTGGCGTATGCGTTTGATAGCACGCAGCATGGTGCAGATTTGTTTGATTTAAAAGTACAGGGCAATATTTATTCACGCATCATGAATCCGACCAATGATGTGCTTGAAAAACGCGTTGCCGAATTAGAGGGCGGGATCGCCGCGTTAGCGCTGGCCTCCGGGCAGGCCGCGATTACCTATGCGATACAAACGATTGCCGAAGCCGGTGATAATATTGTTTCCGCGTCGACCTTGTACGGTGGTACCTATAATTTATTTGCGCATACGTTTCCGCAGTTTGGCATTACGACGCGATTTGCGGACTATCGCGATCCGGATTCATTCGCCAAATTGATCGATGAAAAAACTAAAGCCATCTATGTCGAATCGATAGGCAATCCTTTAGGAAATATTACTGATATCGAAGCGATTGCTAAGATCGCGCATCAGCACGGCGTGCCGCTGATTGTCGATAACACCGTACCTTCGCCTTACTTGTTGCGTCCTATTGAATTCGGTGCCGACATCGTGGTGCACTCATTGACCAAGTATTTGGGCGGACATGGTAATTCTATCGGCGGGATTATTGTTGATTCTGGCAAGTTCCCGTGGGCGGAACATAAGCAAAGATTCAAACGATTAAATGAACCCGATGTCTCTTACCACGGAGTGGTGTATACCGAGGCATTAGGCGCCGCTGCTTACATTGGACGGGCACGTGTCGTTCCACTGCGTAATACTGGTGCGGCCTTGTCCCCGTTCAATGCATTTTTGATTCTACAAGGCATAGAAACGCTGGCATTGCGACTCGACAGAATAACCGATAATACCCGTAAGATTGCTGAATACCTGAGCCGTCATCCTAAAGTTAAATGGGTCAATTATGCTGGCTTGCCTGATCATAAAGATCATGCTTTGGCATTGAAATATCTCGGTGGAAAACCATCGGGTATTCTGACTTTTGGATTGGCTGGCGGGCGTGAATCTGGTGCTCGCTTTCAGGATGCGCTAAAACTATTTACGCGCCTGGTCAATATTGGCGACGCCAAGTCACTTGCCTGCCACCCGGCGACCACCACACATAGACAACTCAATCCCGAAGAGTTGCTCAAGGCAGGTGTGACAGAAGATACAGTGCGCTTGTCGGTTGGCATTGAGCATATCGATGATTTACTGGCGGATCTGGAACAGGCAATACAAGCGTCCTGATCTTCTTGTATCCCTTCCTGTTCGTCTACCGGGGTGATCAGGAAGGGAGTTTTCTACTTGTAAGAAATACCCCGTTTTCAGCTTCCTCCCCATCATCAGGCTTGCCGCCCGTTTTGTTATAAATCAAAAAATCACACTTTTGCATTGCTTGTCAATGATGTGGATCATTGTCGCATGCTTGTTGCCCCATATAATTCGCGTGATTTTCTATGGTTTCACACAGCGATGCCGCAGGCATTTTTCATATTGCATTGCAATTTTTGCCCGACGTTGCATAACTGTTTGATTGACAGCATGATAGTGCGGTGTATGAGTCTTAGTAGTATCATCTTATATAATAATTAATTAAGAGACTCCTTGCCGCCAGATACCGTGCCGCTTATCCACGACTTACCACTTACCCACATACGCTCATGTCGACCACCAACTTATCCGCGCAGGTAAATGAATTGAACTCTTTGCAAACGCTGGCGGAGTTATTTAGCTGGCGTGTAGCTCAGACGCCTGATGTAGAAGCATATCGCCAGTTTGACGAAGGCAGCCAACAATGGATGAGTTATACCTGGCAGCAAACTCATAAAAAAGTACAGCAATTTGCGCAAGCCTTAGCAACGCTGCAACCTGAGCGTGGGGCACGAGTCGCAATTCTGCTGCCGAATGGATTGCATGCGGTGTGTATGGATCAGGCGGCAATGCAATTGGCATGTGTTCCGGTTCCTATGCATGCGTTGGATAATCCCGCCAGTATCGGCTACATCGTCGGTGATAGCGATGCCACGTTGTTGATTGCGGCGACGGATCAACAATGGAAAGATATTTCTGAAACAGGCATCGCTATGCCTGCTTTGCGTCAGGTGGTGGTGTTAGAAAAAACCATTCAAGACGCGCAATTTACTAGTCCGGTTCCTATGCTTATGTTGCAAGATTGGCTGGAAAAAGGCGCTCAGACTACACTGCCAGCACAAGCTCCAACTCAGGATGATCTGGCAGCTTTGGTCTATACCTCCGGCACAACAGGCAAGCCTAAAGGCGTTATGCTGACCCACCTGAATGTACTGTCAAATGTAAAAGCCGTGGTACAACGTGTGGCTCCGGTCACCAGTGATGTGTTTTTGTCATTCCTACCTTTGTCACATACGTTTGAAAGAACCGCCGGTTACTACTTGCCAGTGGCTGCCGGTGCTTGCGTTGCCTTTTCTCGCTCGACGAAGCAATTGCCTGAAGATTTGACCATCGTCAAACCAACGATATTGATTTCAGTACCGCGTATTTATGAACGTGTGTATAGCGTGATTCAAACTAAGTTGGCGACGTCTAAATTTGCAGCGACCTTATTCAATGCGGCCATTGCCGTTGGCTGGCGTCGTTTTTTACGTGCACAAAAAAATCTGTCGGATGGCGTATTCAACGCCACTGTGGATGACATCGCCTGGAGCATTCTTGACCCGCTGGTTGCAACTAAATTAAAGCAGCAATTTGGTGGACGTTTGCGCGTTGCAGTGAGTGGTGGCGCTGCTTTATCGACGGTGATTTCACGTTGCTTCCTGGGCTTGGGTATTCCTATCGTACAAGGTTACGGTATGACCGAAACCTCGCCAGTTGTTGCATTTAACTCGCCGGATGATAATGATCCTAACACGGTAGGACGTACGATGGCTGGCGTTGAGGTCCGTATTGGCGAGAACAAAGAATTGCAAGTCCGTGGCCCCAACGTGATGCGTGGCTATTGGAAACGTGACGAAGACACCGCCAAAGCTTTCGTTGATGGCTGGTTGCGTACCGGTGACCAGGCTTCTGTTACTGATGGTCGTGTACGTATCCTCGGACGTGTCAAAGAAATTATCGTGACTTCTACCGGTGAAAAAATCGCGCCAGTCGATCTTGAATTGGCAATTCTCACTGATTCGTCGTTTGAACAAGCCTATGCGTTCGGTGAAAACTCACCGTTTATCGGCTGTGCTGTCGTGTTGAGTCAGCGTTATTGGCAAGAATTGAGTACGTCCTTAGGATTGGATCCTCACGATCCTAAGAGCCTCAAAGATGCAGCGGCTGTCGATGTCGTCGTAAAACGGGTGCGTGAATTGACAAATAGTTTGCCGTTTTATGCCCAGCCTAAGGCAGCGATTTTGTCCCTGGAACCATGGACGATAGAAAATACCCTGATTACGCCAACGCTGAAATTGAAACGCAATAATCTGGCCAACCACTTTGCGGATGATATCGTACGTCTCTATGCACCACGTCATTGATGTTCATTGTTGAGCGTAACGGTTGATAAATGAAACAGGCATGCAAATTGATTTGATGCCTGTTTTTTTTCGTACTGATATTACTGGTATTAGATAAGCTTAGATTTTCTTTCTTTTCTCTTTTTTTTTCTTCCGATTAATGTCAGTAATAGCGGAAATTTATTTTTGTTAAGCGAAAAATTATTTGTTTGCGTGATTTATCTTATTTTTTTCAATCTGATTAAAATCGTCTGAATTACCTCGAATTTTCTTCAAAAAATTCCTGAATCAGCATTTTTTAATTGACGTCAGCTGCTTCTTCCAATCTCATATCTCTACAAATCAAAAATCCTCAGTCTATGCCAAGGATTTACAAGGAGATATACGTAATGAAAATTGCCTCAAAGAGAATCACCGCATTCATGTTAGCAACTGGTATGCTCACCGCCTGTTCCAGTATCGATGGGGTTGGTCACAATTCTGCATCATCCAGACAGATATTTAGCCCCTACAAATATGTCAGAAATAACATGGCCTCGAATCAAAACCAACTGATCATCGGGGTAACGGGCAAGAGCACGCCACTGTTAGATGTGATCCCTAAGCAATTAAAAACAATTACTTTGGCATTTGCAACTGGTGAATGCGGCGAAGAAAATTGGGATGGATTGTCAGGCGCAGTCTTTGCTGAGGCCAATATGCCATTGTTAGCGAGAAAAGAAATCAACTACATCATTTCGACCGGAGGCCAGGCGGGCTCTTTTACTTGCAGTAGTGATGCTGGATTTAAAAAATTTATTGAGCGCTATCATAGTGCGCAGCTGTCAGGCTTTGATTTTGATATTGAAGCCAGTCAAACAGAGGAACAAATCAATCAACTGATGGAGAGAATTAAGCAGGCACAAAAAATTTATCCAAATTTGCGGTTCTCTTTTACTTTGCCAACCTTAGCTATCGTCGATAAGCCTGCTCTTGGCACGATTGGTTTGACCGTCATGCAAGCGATTAAAAATGCAGAGTTAGACGATTACTACATCAATCTGATGGTCATGGATTACGGCGTTTCATCCACTGATGCTTGTGTGCTGGGTGCCGATGCACGATGCGATATGGGGGTATCGGCAATACAAGCGGCGATGAATCTCAATCGCTATTTTGGCGTCCCATTCGATCACATCGAATTGACTCCAATGATAGGAGGGAATGATACGGAAGATGAAGTATTCACTTTAAGCGATGTCGCAACCATCAAGTTGTTTGCGAAAAAAAATCGTTTGGCAGGCTTACATTTTTGGTCATTGGATCGCGATACGGATTGTGCACCGGGACCAGCGTCTCCTGATTGCAATACCTATGGGCAAGCAGGTCTTCTTGGTTTTACCAAAGCATTTCTTTATTGATGTAGAGAGTGAGAATGTCAAATTAATTGAAACGGCGAACTCCCTTTGTTTCCGATGTTTTTGAGGCTCTGTTTCAATCAAGTCTATAATTCGATATTGATTAAGAGATTCATAGCAAAGATAACGATGACTAAAATTGAAGCAATGCAAAGAATTAATGGTCGCCTTGGCGCGGTGACCTTGTACGACAATAATACCTTTTGGTCGGCCTGCGGGCGCTACGGCGGTGATGAAGGTTGGTGGTTGAAAATACCGTTGGCAAGCTTTAAGAGCGATATTCACATCATTTTGAACCGTGAAAGCAGCAAGGTTTTTTTGCATTTGAAAATCAGGGCACGTGAAATACTGAGCCCGGCAATGAAGTTTCGCTGTACTGAACAAATGGCGGAAATGTTTATTCCTGCTGCCAATATGCGAAGACTCGGTGATATTTTGCCGGGTGGAAGCAAACATGGTTTGAGTAAAAATATCGTTGCTGAATATCGCTTTTAATTTACCTCTATGCGGTCAGTTAATGAAAACAGTATTTAAAATCTTCTTCCATTCCTGAGCAAATAATGCCGACGCGAGCAAGCGCAGATGAAAGACTGAGTGTCGTAGATCGTGATGGTTTGCCTACACGGGAGCGCAATTTTGCAATGTTGTCACTTGCAATTGGCGTTGGCATGGCCTCATTAGATACGGCGATTGCGAACACTGCTTTACCCGGAATCGCTAGTCAGTTGCATACAACACCAGCAGCGTCGGTCTGGATTATCAATGTGTATCAATTGGCGATGGTGGCAACACTGTTACCATTTGCTGCGCTGGGAGAAATCATAGGATACCGGCGCGTCTCAATTGCTGGTCTGGCTTTGTTTACTCTGGCGTCTTTAGCTTGCGCTTGTTCGTGGTCATTGTCATCGCTGGTCGTTGCCCGTTTGTTTCAAGGGGTAGGAGCGAGCGCGATTATGGGTGTAAACGTGGCGATGGTCAGATCCATTTTTCCAGCCAGTTTGCAGGGGCGGGGTTTCGGTTTGAATTCACTGGTGGTCGCTGTGGCATTTGCAATCGGACCCACCACAGCTTCATTAATTTTATCGGCATGGAGCTGGCCATGGTTGTTTGCCATTAATGTCCCGCTTGGGGTGTTTGCAGTTTTTCTGGGGAAAAAGGTTTTGCCGATTACCCATCGTTCCACGCACAGAATTGATAGTTTGACCGCGTTATACAACGTCGGTGCGTTCAGCATGTTGGTTTTGTTATTTGGCGACGCAGCGCATCTCACTGATGTAAAGACACTGTTGTTAGAATTGGTCGTGACAGTCATCTTTTTTGTCTTACTGCTGCGCCGCCAGACGGGACATCAGGCACCGATGTTACCCGTAGATTTGTTTCGTCATCCTGTTTTCTTTCTATCAGTTATTACTTCAATTTGCACTTTCGCGACCCAGAGTCTGGCCTTCGTTTCTTTACCATTTTATTTTGAAACTGTACTTGGTCGTTCACCTGTTGAAACAGGATTTTTAATGACACCATGGGCGGTTTTGGTGGCGGTAATGGCACCCATTGCGGGTCGTTTGAGTGATCATTATTCTCCCGGTGTCCTGGGTGGTATTGGACTAGTGATTTTATCTTTCGGGATGTGGTCTTTGCTTGGCATACCAGCGCATCCAGCAGTAATCGATATTGTCTGGAGAATGGCAATTTGCGGTATTGGATTTGGTTTTTTTCAGACACCAAATCTTAAAGCAATGATGGGAGCCGCACCTCTGGCACGGGCGGGCAGTGCTAGTGGCGTGGTTGGTACTTCACGTCTGATCGGGCAAGCATCAGGTGCAGCCTTGGTAGCACTGTGCTTTAGCTTATTTGCAGATAAAGCAACACATTATGCTTTAGGCATGGGCGCGGTATTCGCCGCTGTCGCCAGCGTCGCGAGCTTTTCGCGTTTGTTTGTGGGGAAGAACAGAGTTTGAGGCACTGAGCTCTATCAGATAACGCTCAGTGTATGTCCGTATGGATGTCTTGATTTGTGGTGACACTTTCGTATCACCACAAAAGGATATCTTAGCCGACCCAGAGAACGACTAACGCGGCGAATAAGCAATACGCGCCGAAGAAGTGCCAACGGCCTTGTTCCAACCAGCGTGACAACCAACGCAACGCAACCAGACCGGTCAGAAAACTTAATACCATGCCTAACAAGCCAGGTACCAAAGCATGTAATAACACAGCAATGTCGCTGCCTGCAGAAGCGGCTTCTACCTGGTACAGACGATACGCTTCTTTAACGATCACAGCTGGCGTCAATACCACGGCCAGCGCAAAGCTGAATTGTTCTGCGCGACGACGATTGACGCCTAATGCCAGACCAGTAGAAATGGTTGCGCCAGAGCGCGAAAAGCCGCGGAAAGGCAAACATAAACCTTGTACTGCACCAATGATCAAAGCACTCCGTGTATTGACTTCATTGTCGCCGCGGTCTTTCATACGTGATGAAACGATGATCAACACACCAGCCGACGCCAGAGCCGTTGCCATCAGTTTGGCATTGCCAAATAAATGTTCTATTTCAAACGTGCTTGGATTGGCGACGAAAAAATGCTTGATGATGTGCATTAATCCGAATCCAACGACACCTGTGGCGATCGTCGCAATCACCAGATTGGCACCGTTAGTGCGAAATTGTTGTGCTGAAGCGAAATATGTTTCGCGCCAGGATTTCCAGAAATAAGCAATCACGGCGAACATCGTGCCAGTGTGCAACATTACCAAAATCATCGTCATTTGAGGTGACGTTGGGTCAAGGCCCATTAATTTTTCAGCCACGATGACGTGCGCTGAACTGGAGACGGGCAAAAGTTCAGCGATGCCCTGAACCATAGCAAGAATGAGGATGTAGAAAAATTCCATGCAGCTCTTTCGGGAAAAAGCGCAAGCATCGCCTATTCTGATGCGTTTGTCATCCCATGCTTGCCCAAATGATTGATTTTTTTACCTGTTTTTTTTGAGGTTTCGGTAGTAACGTGAATGGAAGTTGTCTTGAATGCATTTATTCATGTTTTTATTATTAAATTTTTGCTTGTTTTTTCGCGGATATTTACCGAACTGATCCCGATTATGTGGACTTTGTACAACGCTATCCGTGCTTGGTTTCCTACTTTTTTCTATCTTGCTGAGTAAAAAACATTGTCCTTTTACGCTTCTTTCTGAGAGTGAAAATCGACTTCTGAATTGCCTTATATTGAGGTGATTGGACGCGAGCATCTGATAAAACAATCAATAGGTTTTAACGATTTACTTTGTTTTTGCTTCTTGCGATTATATGTAGTGCCTTTTTGCAGGTGGTGCCAGCGAGATAGGCCTTCAATACGATTCTGAAGGATGTGTGTTTTTGGTGCATAGCAACAGGCATCAAACTTGCTTGCTCGTGAGTGAGACACACTGGCATATCGATTGAAATTCGGCGCGATTCAAAATTTAAATTGGTAAAAGCCAGTTTACACTTTTTTATTGTCAGGATTTTCGACTTGCCTGGCCTTAATTGGGGGAGAACTGATGCGTGATTTATCTGTGTCAGGTGTAAATAAGAAATGCAACATACACAAAGGATCAACATGAATCTCAGAAGAACAAAATTAAATCTTTCACTGGCGTCACTGTATTCCAACTATCAGGGAGCACGGCAAAATACAGGTACGGTTGTTTGCGCGTTGGCAACCAGCTCTTTGATGCTGGCCAATCCTGCCTGGGCACAACAGGCTGCTGAAACGACTACACCCGCGGCATCAACAGCACCGGTGGCGAAGTCTGGTGCTTTAACTGACCAGATTCAGTCCATTAATATTACCGCGACTAAACGTAAAGAAGATGCCAGCAAGGTGCCTTTGAGTGTCTCTGTTATTGGCGGCGATGAATTAAATGCGCAACATATTACTGACTTTGTCGATGCAACACGCTCGATACCAAATATCTCTTTCTCTGGTGGCGGTGGCGGTGGAAATGCCGGTAACGGTCCTGGACTATCTAACGTGGAAATGCGCGGTATTAGCTCTGCGGCAGGTTCCGCAACCGTCGGTATCTACCTTGATGATGTGTCGATGACTTCAGGTAATTTGTACAGTATGGGTAGTGCAGAGCCGAAATTTTTCGATTTGGATCACATTGAGGTACTGCGTGGGCCGCAAGGAACGCTGTACGGTGCGAGTTCCATGGGGGGAACGATTAAATTTATTTCGAACCAGCCAAATACCAAGATCAATTCTACTGACATCTATACAGAAGTTTCTTCGACTAAAGGTGGTGGCACTAATTACCTCGGCAATGTCGTATTTAACAAGGTATTGAAAACTGACGAGCTGGCATTGCGCGTCGGCATTCAGACTGCACATAATAGTGGTTTTATCAATCAGGTTGATCCAAATACGACGGCGACGATTGCCAATGGCATCAATACCGAAGATGATGCTGTCGTCAGAATGGCGTTAAAATGGAATGTGACTAAAGCATTGACTATCACTCCATCCATTTTCTATCAGCGAGTGAAGACAGGTGACATTGATGTCGCTTATACGAAGACGCTCAGCGGCGTGCCACTGCCTGACAATACGACAAGTAAAACAGTACGTGAACCAGGTAAAGACGTCTTGACCGTTCCGTCGTTGACCTTGAATTATGACACTGGCTTTGGCGATCTGACTTCGGTTACGAGTTACTTTAAGCGTAATTTTGACCGTACCCAGGATGGTACGACAGTCAATAGCTCTTATCTTGGCAGCCAGATCAATAGCAATTATCCAAATTTGGCAAGTGTCGTTGGTGGTTTGCCTTCGACCATTTTTTTGAATAATCAAGTGACGCAATTCTCACAAGAAGTGCGACTGCTCTCTAAGCCTTACGATCCTAACGTTTCTCCATACACTTGGTTGGTTGGTGCTTATGCGTCGAATCAACATACAACCTTGTTTGATAACGAGCCTGTGATCGGTATTAATGCCGCATTTAAAACTGCTGGCGTGAGCATTACTGATCCGAATGTGATTGCCAATCCGGTCAGCGGCGGTTTTCCGAATGATAATTCGTATTACACCGGACGTTTCTACCATGATACGCAGCAAGCAGTATTTGGCGAAGGTAATTACTATTTCAGCCCCGAACTTCACGCAACGTTGGGTGCACGTTATTTGAAAGCCAGCCAGACCTTCACTCGTGATGCGCTCGGTTATTTTGCCAACGATACGACGAATGATGGTGTTGCCCATTCTACGTCTTCTTCCAGCGGCAACAAGCTGACACCTAAGCTCTCTTTGACCTGGGAAGTGGATAAGAGCAATACTTTGTACGCGTCGGCCACCGAAGGCTTCCGTGTTGGTGGATCCAATTTCCCATTGCCACTGGGTTACTGTGGACTGACAGCGGCGAATCCAGTTAGTTATGGTCCGGATAGTTTGTGGAGTTACGAAGTCGGTAACAAATCGCGCTTCCTGAATAACACGCTGTCGGTCAATGCTGACTTGTTCTACATTAACTGGAAAAATCTGCAACAGGCGATTAACATCCCCGCCTGCGGCTACGCCTACAACACCAATGTGGGCAATGCGACAAGTTCTGGTGCAGAAATTGAAATCAAATTCAAACCAACTAAGAGCATCGTTCTGGATCTGGCTGCTGGTTATACCGATGCCACCTTGTCCGATAGTGCTGGTGCGAATGCGGGTGTGGTCGGTGCGGTAAAAGGTGCGAGAGTACCGGGCGTGCCTAAGTACAATATGGCATTGACGGCACAGTACAATTTCTTCGTCAATGACGATGTATATGGTTTTGCCCGTGCAGCGGGTCATTGGACAGGTTCAAGCTACGGCGCACTTGATCCTGCTAATCCTGATTATCAACGTCCATCCTATTCAACCTATGATGCAAGCATTGGTTTGAGTCGTGATATCTGGGAAGTGACTTTGTACGTTAAAAATCTGACTAACAATCAAAACGTGATTCAGCGTCCGCAAGTTCAAGGGACTGCGAATGAAGTGTATCGTATTAACCCAAGAACGATAGGCATGAGTTTGTCAGCCAAGTTCTGATTCTGGTAGCGAAAAAAAAGCCCCGCGTTGTTAAACAAACGCGGGGCTTTTTTATGCAAGCGAATTATGATCTGATCGCATCAATAGAAAATCTCAACGTCTTCGCATCATATTCAAACAATTCTGCATAGCGCCCCCAGTCTGTGACTGTACGTAAGGTGCGATTCGCCTCCGCAGAATTGAGATGGTCTTCCAGTTCGGACATAAAACGGAGACGAGGTGCCTGATGTTCTTCTCTGTCGTCCAGTACATGCCGTATATGTGCCGCCAGCGGGACGTAATGCAGCAGGTGTTCACGAAACATACGTTTGCGCTCTTCCATGCCGGCTTGGGAAAAAATTTTCCCAGACGCGGTCAGGCGTATTGTTCCTTCTTTTAGTTCAGCAAATTCAAGCAAATGCAGTGCCTCTGCAATCGGTAATAACATATCTACACCAAGTACAAAAGGTCGGGACAATTTTGCCAGATCAGCTTCACCGTTAAAATAATTTGATCCCAAGGTTTCTACCAAACCGCAAATACGAATACTTGAAGCACCAGGCAGAATTTGCGTAAAGCTGCCGCTTAGTTGGTGTTGTGCATCGCTCGATGCTATCGCGCGTGAAGTCAGTATCGAATAGACTTGATCAACAATTGCATGAAAATCCGGCGCGAGTCGGTTACGTGGATGCGCTAAAGATACTTCAATCTCGGCGGCAATGCGCCCTGGATTGGAGGCGAGTATCAAAATGCGATCACACATTAGTACCGCTTCTTCTATATTGTGCGTCACCATTAAAATCGACTTCATTGGCAATTGATGACCATGCCAGAGATCAAGCAAATCGCTGCGCAGAATTTCAGAAGTCAACACATCTAATGCGGAAAAAGGTTCGTCCATGAGCAAGATGGTTGGCTGTACGACCAAGGCTCGTGCAAATCCCACTCGTTGTCGCATGCCGCCAGAGAGTTCGCGCGGATACGCAGATTCAAAACCATCCAGACCAATTACATCAATCGCAGCCAATGCCCGTTGACGCGTTACATCGGCTGCTAAGCCCAGCGCATCAAGACCAGCTTCAACATTTTCTAATACCGTAAGCCACGGGAACAAAGCAAAGGTCTGAAACACCACGGCGATCCCTTCTGCGGGGCCATTGAGCGGTTTGCCGTTGTACAGAACATCGCCTTTGCTGGCTTGTATCAAACCAGCGGCGATGCGCAATAAGGTCGATTTGCCGGAACCAGAGCGCCCTAACAAACCCAAAATTTCACCAGAACGTGCTGTGACATTGATGTCTTCTAACACCGGCAAATTCCCACCTTCGGGTTTAGAGAAAGTTTTGCCTACATGTCGTAAATCGATAATCGCTTCTTTGTTGACATCGTCAACATTCGTCTTCATCACGCTTGATGTCATTATGTTTTTCATTCTCAATCCAGTTTAGTGCGGCGTTCTGCAAATGCGTACAGAGGACGCCAAAGCAAACGGTTCATTGCAATAACAAACAACGACATCAAGGTGATGCCTAAGGCGATGTGTGGGTAATCGGCAGTTTCGGTCATGTTCGCGATATAGGCACCAAGGCCTGATCCATTTAATCTGGTCGGACCCCAATTGACGACTTCCGAGACAATACTGGCATTCCACGCGCCGCCTGAGGCCGTAATTGCACCCGTGACGTAGTAAGGCAAAATTCCGGGCAACATCACATCACGCCACCACCGCCAACCTTTAATCCGGAAGCTACGTGCGGACTCTAACAAATCATTCGGAAAGGTCGATACGCCGGCGATCACATTAAACAGGATGTACCATTGCGTTCCAAGTATCATCAATGGCGATAACCATATTCGTGGATTGGCGTCGTAATGCAGGATTAAAAAGACAGCGATCGGGAACATCAGATTCGCTGGAAACGCCGCCAGAAATTGTGCAAACGGCTGCACGATCTGTGCCCAGCGTGGCCTTAATCCGACCGCGACACCAATCGGTACCCAGATCAGGCTGGCAATGATCATAAGGATTATGACCCGAGTTAAAGTCAATAAACCCGCCTGAAATACAACGAGAAGATCGTTCATTGATACTTCATTTTTAAAATAATGCAGTAATAGCCATAAGCCGTAAGCCAAACCCAGTAGCACCGAAGTAAGCCAAAGACGGTCGACAATGTGACGCGAACCCGTGGGTCGTGTCAGAGCAGGAATGTTATCTATCCAGGATAAACGTGCGCGTCCCACACGTTGCAGAGCATGGGTGAAATGCGCAGCGAGAGGACGTAAAAAACGTGTACTTCGGATCAGTGAAATCAACCAACTTTTAGCATTAACCTGTGCGGAGGTTTGCTCAAAGCGGAATTTTTCCGCCCATGCCACTAAGGGTCGAAACAGCAATTGATCGTACATCAGAATCGTGATGCTCATCGCCACAATCGCCCAGCCTATCGCTTGCAGATCGCGATGCGCTATCGCTGTCGCTACGTAGGAACCTATGCCCGGTAACGTGACTTGTAGTGTACCCACAGTAATTGCTTCTGAGGCGACAACAAAGAACCAACCGCCTGACATCGACATCATCATATTCCAGATCAAACCCGGCATCGCAAACGGTACTTCCAGCCGCCAGAAACGCTGCCAGCCAGAGAAGCGAAAACTACGACTTGCTTCATCTAGATCATTCGGGATCATGCGCAAGGACTCATAAAAGCTGAAAGTCATATTCCATGCCTGGCTAGTAAAAATAGCAAAGATTGCCGCCAGCTCAGGCCCCATCACATTGCCTGGAAATAGCGCAATAAAAAACACCGTAGTAAATGACAAATAACCTAAAACTGGCACCGATTGCAACACGTCTAAGATAGGAATAAGCACCATCTCAGCACGACGGCTCTTAGCGGCTAAGGTCGCATAGACGAACGTAAATAATAAGGAAGCCAGCAAAGCTGCTAACATCCGCATAATGGTGCGCAATGCATAATTAGGTAAAGCAGAGATCGATAATGAAATCTCAGGCTGATGCGCAACGGCAAACGGTTGCAACATCTGCCGTGCACCTGAACCGAGTAAGATCACCACCGTCAAAACCAAAAGGATAGCGAATAAGTCACGCCATCCGGGCACACGCTGATTCCAGCCATCTCTCACTATCAAGGTGAGGTTTTGATGCATACGATACCTCGATGAATTTGCACGACAATTCGGTATGTTGAAAAACGGAAATCTGATGCTGATACGGCTTGTTGAGATTAAGTTGACGCAATGATCTCTCACTTCGGTGTCCGCACTTACTCGTCTGTGTAAATATAAACACATAAAGTTAGTGGGAACTGTGCCATACCAAACGTACAGCAAAGGGTAAGAGCGAAACGAGCTTAGGCGTAGATTGTGGCAAGTTGATGACAAGGAGATGACTCTTTGATATTGAGCAAATTGCTGACATGTCGTCGACAAGTCCATAGCCAGTCCTGAAACTTCACGAAATTAAAAAATATTCTGTTTTGCATACAATATTTTCAAATCTCAAACGTCTTCATAGGTATGACATCACGAAATAAGCCAGACAACACACATCAACAGCACAGTGCCATCACTGAAGCAGTCGTTCGTTTCCGCAAGAAACTAGCGGGCTTCATTGTGCGCCGTGTTGGTGATACTAGTGAGGCTGAAGATATTTTGCAGGATGTTTTTTATGAATTAGTTGAGGCATATCAGTTTCCGGACACCGTAGAGCAGGTCAGTGCCTGGTTATATCAGGTCGCGCGTTTTCGGATTATTGATCGGTTTCGCAAGAAAAAAGAACTATCCCTGCCAGAGTCAAGTGATGATCTGGGTGAAGAAGATGAGTATAGCCTCGATGGATTGTTGCCATCGCCGGATGAGGGGCCAGAAGCAGCCTTCGCCCGGACGATGATGCTACAAGAATTGCAGCTTGCCATCGATGAATTGCCAGACAAGCAGCGCGAAGTTTTTATTGCACACGAATTGGACGGCCAGAGTTTTAAAGATATGGCTTTGCAAACCGGCATTGCAATAAATACCTTGTTGGCGCGCAAACGCTATGCAGTGCTGGCGCTACGTAGCCGTTTGCAAGAAATTTATGATGCATTGGAAAATTAAGGAGAACGACATGAAATACGCATGGATGAGATGGATGAAAGGTTTAATGTTAGTCCTATTCGCAGCACTCGCTGCGGTGGTGATGTGGTTGTGGAACTGGGTCATGCCTGCCTTGTTTCAAGGAGTGCAGATAATTGATTACTGGCATGCACTCGGTTTGTTAGTGTTATGTCGGATACTGTTTGGCGGCTTTCGCGGGCACGGCGGAGGACACGGTGGCTGGCATGGCCATAGACACTGGCAAAAATGGCAAAAGCTCAACGACATGACGCCCGAAGAGCGGGAGCAATTTTTTCAACATCGTCGCCGTCCATTTGGTCAGCGTGAGCAATAAAAATGCGTTTAAACCCTAAGTCAAGGCGCAAGTCTGATTACAAGCAATCGCCCGGCGTTCTGATGCCTATCGTGAATGTAAAACGTTGCGAAGGCAAAGGTGATTGTCTGACGGTATGCCCAGAAAACGTGTTTGAAATTCGCACAATTGATGCAGCAGATTTTGATGACCTGAATTTGCTACAGAAATTCAAGCTCCGTGTGCACGGCATGCAAGTCGCGTATACTCCCAACGCTGATGCTTGTCGTGCATGCGGTCTTTGCGTGACAGCTTGCCCGGAAAAGGCCATTACTCTTGGACGTAAAAACTAAAAATGACGACGACAGATCCCAGTTCTTCCAAACCAGTATTCTCAACCTACCAAAAGATGGTCGTTGCTATGCTGGCATTTTTACAGTTTGCTGTGATTCTCGATTTCATGTTGATGTCGCCTTTGGGCGCGGCCATCATGCCTTCAATGGCAATTTCTGCTCAACAGTTTGGGCTGGTGGTGTCAGCCTACGCATTTAGCGCCGGACTCTCTGGCTTACTCACTGCGGGCTTTGCTGATCGCTACGACAGAAAAAAACTGCTCTTATTTTTTTACACTGGTTTCATACTTGGTACCGTCTGGTGCGGGCTGGCGCAGAGCTATGAAACGCTGTTGCTGGCGCGTATTGTGACGGGCTTGTTTGGTGGCGTGATTGGTTCTATCGTATTGGCGATTGCGACCGATTTATTTGCACCGGAAATGCGCGGCCGCGTGATGGGCATGATACAAACCGCGTTTGCAGCCAGCCAGGTATTGGGTATCCCCTTTGGTTTGTATTTATCCAATCGTTGGGATTGGCATGTGCCATTTTTTGCGATGGCCTTGTTAGGTTTGATTGGTGGATTGTTAGTGCTGTGGAAATTGAAACCAGTCGATGCACATCTGGCGATTCCGCAAGAGCATAGCGCCTTTAAACATTTGTTCCATACCGTGACTGAACCACGCTATTTATTGGCGTTTGCAGCGGTGTCGTTATTGACCACTGGTGGTTTTATGTTGATGCCTTTTAGCAGCACTTTTGTGGTCAATAATCTGAATATTAGCATCCATCAGTTGCCGACTTTGTATATGATCACTGGTCTATGCACGATCTTTTTTGGACCAATGATAGGTAAGATCTCCGATGCAGTGGGTAAATTCAAGGTCTTCATTTTTGGCACCTTGATGTCAATGCTGATGGTCGTGATTTATACGCACATGGAATCAGTATCATTTCCACTGTTGGTGCTTGTGAATGTACTGCTGTTTGTCGGTATTTTCTCGCGCATGATTCCCTTTCAGGCGATGATGGCTTCAGTGCCCACACCAGTGCAGCGCGGTTCATTCAGTGCCATTAGTGCATCGATTCAACAATTGTCGGGTGGTATTGCCTCGGTTGTTGCAGGCCACATCGTTAGTTTTGATGCTGCAGGAAAGCTTCAGCATTATGATCGCTTGGGTTATATCGTGATCGGCACGTCGATCATTGCCTTTTGCATCCTGTGGCGCTTGCAGCACGTCAATGGCCGCGCTGCGTTGTTAAGTGGCACCCGTCCCGTTTGAGAAAAAAATAGCGAAGAGGAACCATTACGCAAGCTAACGTAAAAGGATGATCAGTGTTTAAGTTGCCCACCGTGGCCACGGCGCCATTCTGCCCATCAGAAGTGACGGGCACAGTCACAGTTATATCGACCGATCCTGCGTGGAAAAAGGTACTGCGCTTTGCTGGACCTGGTTTATTAATCTCGATTGGCTATATGGATCCCGGCAATTGGGCAACCGCGATTTCTGCCGGATCTTCGTTTGGCTATGCGCTGCTATTTGTCGTTGTTTTATCCAGTTTGGCGGCGATGTTGTTACAGAGTATCAGCCTTAGATTAGGTATTGTCACTGGTAAAGATCTGGCGAAACTCTGTAGCGAGCAGTACCCGCGACCAACCGCGCTCGTTATGTGGGCGTTTGCAGAACTATCCATTATTGCCTGTGATGTCGCTGAAGTCCTTGGATGCGCACTGGCGTTTAAGTTGATCTTAGGCGTTTCTTTGCCAGTGGCAATCGGTATTACTGCTCTTGATACCATTTTAGTTTTGGGATTAAAGGGCGCTGGGTTTCGCAAAGTAGAAGCCATCATTTTGGCGCTAATCGCCACCATCAGCATTTGCCTGTTAGCAGAACTCATTCTATTGCGTCCGTGCTGGGAATGTGTCGCGCAAGGCATTCTTCCTTCCATGAGTGCGCTGAAGAATACCGACGGTTTGTATCTTGCTATCGGCATCCTCGGCGCCACTGTCATGCCTCACAACTTGTACCTGCATTCTTCTGTTGTACAAACCAGAAAAATTGGCAACAGCGAAGCCAGTCGCCGTGAAGCAATCCGCTTTGCCAATATTGATTCGATCATTTCTTTGTTTTTTGCCTTACTGATTAATGCCGCCATTCTGATCCTGGCGGCTGCGGCTTTTCATGGGAAATCGGTGGTAATGGAATTAGATGATGCCTACCATTTGCTTGATCCTGTGACGGGGAGTGCGTTTGCGGGATTGATTTTTGGTATTGGTTTATTGGCTTCTGGTCAGAGTTCAACCTTTACCGGAACCATTGCCGGTCAGGTGATACTCGATGGTTTTCTGAAAATGAAAATCCCATGCTGGCAGCGACGTATTGTGACGCGCGGTCTGGCCTTAATTCCAGCACTGATCGGCGTCACGATCTGGGGCGAGCACTCCGTTGGGCGGTTGTTGATTCTGAGTCAGGTAGTGTTGAGCTTACAGTTGCCATTTGTGATGTATCCCATGATTAAAATGGCGGCTAGTGAGCGCCTGATGGGCAGATTTAAAAGCTCAGTTATTGTCCAACTGGCGGCGTGGATACTCTTTGCGATGATTTCTGCAGCAAATATCTGGTTGGTATTGCATACATTTGACGTCATTTAAGTATCGTTTCATGAAGTTCTAAAAGTTGTGAAAAAATTATTTCAAAACGTATCAACTTTCATTGGTGATAAGTTAATATGTGCTCTCATTTTTCCAACCTCAAGGAGTTTCGACGTGAAATTAATTCGCCTTATCAGTATATGTATGGCTGCCACCTGTATGGTTTTATCCGGCTGTGCATCTGTCAATGACGTGCTCGTCGCAAAGGAAAGCGGTAAAGAGGGGCTGACCCATGAATATGCGATTACTCAAGATCAGGCGTGGGACATTGCAAGAACTGTATTCCGTTGGGAAGGTGCCGACGGTATTGAAGAACATCGCACTGAAGGTTATATGCTGACTTCTTCTGGTGTGAGTTTAGCTTCTTCTGGTTCCGTGATGGGTGCCTGGGTAGAAAACGGTGCAGATGGAAAAGTAAAGGTCACTGTCGTAACCAAACGTCGCGTTAAAACTGACCTCTTTATCCCGCTGTCAGAAGAAGGGTTCCATCGTCGCTTTACACAAGCAGTGGCGATTGTGAAATCAGGTCAAAAATTACCTTTAACATCACCTGCGTCGTAATAGTAAATTTTTTTTGAAGTAGCGACCTCTTTTCTGTCGATGCGGGAAAGAGGTTTTTTCATCCAATTTTTCAAAAAAAAGCACTAAAAAATTTCCAATTGTTCGACAAATAAGACCTGTTTTTTCTTGCGCAATTTATTTAATCGCAGAAGCTAAAAGAATTCTCTCGTCTTCTCAACATAGCGCTCGCTAACCGGAATCTGGGCGCCACAAATTAATTTAATTGAATACGAACCATCTCCCACTACTGCTATACTTTTCAATTGATCGATGCGGACTATAAAGCTACGATGTACACGAATAAATACCTGTGGGTCGAGGTGTTTTTCTAAGATACTTAAGGCGATGCGATGAAGGACGATACGTTGATTTAAATGTAGTTCCACATAATTTCCAGCACTGGCAATCCAATCGATGTCGTCGACAGAAATCGACTCCATTAATCCGACGGAACGTGCCACTATTTTTTTTAAATAACAGTTGGAATTATTATCTGTAAGTGTTGGAACTTGTTCTCTATCGAAGTAATCGCGCAGTGCATTTGCATAGCCACGTTTGTCGTTGAGCATTTCAGATGCCCGTTGAAGGGTTTGCGTAAAACGACGTGGATTAATTGGTTTAAGCAGATAATCCAAAGCGTGTACTTCAAAAGCTTCGATCGCGTGAGTGTTGTAGGCGGTCACGAAAATAATGAGGGGCGGTTGTTCGGAATTGCTTAAACTACGTGCAAACTCAATACCATTTTCTTTTGGCATTTGTATATCGAGAAAAATGATATCGACTTTCTGAGTATCTAAGAATGAACGCGCTGTCGCTACATCAAAAAACTCACCAACTATCGTCCAGTTTTTTTTTGCTGACAAAAAATATCGCAACATAATACGGCCGGATTCCTCATCATCGACAATGATTGCACGATTGATTTCCCTCTCAGTCAATGTAGCATTCGTATTCATTTTTTAACGATTCAAGAAGCGAGGTAAGCGTAGGTTGACCTCGAAACGCTTGTTGATGCGCTGCGTTTCTATACTGGCTTGCCCACTATATAGCAGATCTAAGCGCGCGCTGATATTGCGTAAGCCGAGTCCAGCACCTTGATTAATTCTGGTAGCACCGTCCAGATCGTGCAAGGGGTTGCTGATGTAAATACCAATATGAGTTTCCGTATGGCTAAATTCAATCAATATATCACTGGCTCCCTGGTGGCAATCCAGATCATGGCGCAACGCGTTTTCCAGCAAGAGTTGCAGTAGCAATGGAGGGCATTCTGCATTGTTAATCACATCGTCAATACCAGTGATAGTCAATTGCAAACGTGATCCATAACGTAATTTCTGCAAGCCAATATAGTCTTGTAAAAAGGCAAGTTCATCAGAAAATCGTACGCTATCTTTTTCTGCTGCATCAAGAGCATAACGTAATAATTCGCTTAAGCCTTGAATGCCGTTCAATGCTTTTTCTTTACTATCTGTTAAAACCAATGCACTGATGGCATTAAGTGCATTAAACATAAAATGAGGTTCAAGTTGTGCTCGTAAAGCAGACAATTTTTGCTGTTCCAATTCCAAACGCAGATGCAAATTTGCGATACGTTCTTGTTCCCAAATTTTTTCTCGTAATTGTGTTCTTTGCCGATTCTTGACGATCACAACCGCAAAAAAAACCGCAGTCACCGACGATAATCGTAATAATGAAGAATAGTCATCCAATGCGGTGATGTGGGTTTGAATTGTTTCCCAGGTTATCTGTTGATTGCCATCGCTCAAAAATAGTTTGAGCACAAAAAACAAATTTAACGGCAAGAAAGAGAGCAATAAAAGCCCGTAGCTTAAGATGATCCTTTTGCCGTTGCAAATCCAATCCGGAAAGCGCGAAAAAACTGCATAGAGAATGAAACTCAGGATACACAATGCGATTGCACTGCGGCCCCAATCTTTGAAAATTTCCCAATAGTCAGGCAAGAATCCCGAACGCAAATCGTCGTTGTAAGACGTCAATGCACCAATGGCGGTAAAGACCAGCCATGCCGCAATATTCAGCGCAAGAATTTGAGCCAGTTTTTGCCAGTAAGACCAATTCGCTAATTGTGAACTGGTTACTATTTTCTGTTCGGATTTCATTTTAGGAATAGTATAGCAGCGGTGCCAAATAGCAAGTCAGTGCATCATTTAACAAAGATACATATCCCAAGATCCGTTGCGGCACCGCTACCTCGGGTGCCGCATTTATCCAACGAGAGCGAAACTTGCTTTCTAGGTTTTACGCATTTCGCCAAAAATTCAGTCGACTTTCTCCGATACGGGCTGGTATATATTGCGACCACACACAAATCAACGAACCCACTAGCAAGACAGCATATTCGCAGCCATCGCTGCCACTACCAGATGAAAACCATCCATGAGGTGCATGGTAAAAAATGGTCGACATCGTATAGATGAAAGTAAAGAACAAGCCGAGCGGAAAGATGAAGCGTCCCCATGCAAACAGGGGGGCGCCAAATGCTTCTACGATGGTAATAAGCCAACCTAAAGCGAGCCCTGCCGGGAAGCCCATGTCTGTGATGGCACCGCCTAGGTCTGCTGGCCCTGAGAACGCCGGAACGGCAAAAAACAGGCGTGCCCAACCGTGGATCGTGATGAGTGCAGCAATAAGAACACGTAAAAATATCATCATCTTTTGATTACTGTGATTACTTAACATAGAGTCTCCTAAAGGTTAAAAATTGCAGGAGAAATTATGGAATTAAATGTAAAAGATGTGGTGCAAGATGTGACGAAACTCCGATATTCTGGGAGGAATTTTGGCGTCTCGGTTTGGAGTGGTTTCTATGGCGGTAGATTTAATTTCTTGTAGGACGGTTGCAACCCGCGCTGCCGTTGGATTGATTAGGGGTTGGCGGATTCTCCCTGCATTACCTGAGCTTGTGTATGTTGCTCTAGGCTTTACGCCAGAGCGGTCGAACACGTAAGAAAAAATTATAAAGCAGATCTAAAATAGAGAGCGCAAAGCGATTGGAAAGTAGCGGCGTTATCCACGACAAGGCGGGCAAATGCTTCCACATCTCAACAAACGCTGCTGCCCCATGAACTAAATTACCGCTTGCGTCTCTGACGTGCAATCGCGCTAACGCGGCTGGTCTATCGAGAGTTGTGCCTAGTTCTTGTTCATTACAGACACTGGCATCTATCCATTTAATTTTCTCGCCACCTTTTAATTTTTGATAAGTCGCAATTTCTTTGGAACAGATGGGGCATGCCCCGTCAAAATACACGGTGCAGCTATTTCGAGGTGTGCTTGCTGAAGAGTCAGAAGTGGTCATGATGATACCTATCGAGGTAATGCAATAACATGATATGCCGCCGATTTTCTGTGCAAATCGACGTTATCAATCGCCATTATGCCACTAATGTAGATTATATTTTTTTGGCCAGATATTGTGCTGTCTGGCATTCCAAATTGATGAAGAACAACACAATTTGGAATGCCAGAGGGACAAAATTTATTAAACTTTTAGAACTTATATGTTGCACCGACTTGTGCGCTACGACCAATGTACTGATACAGGGAGGGATCGTAGTAACCACGATAAGTGTTCATCCATACGGCGTCAAATGGTGGTGCACGATTCAGTAAATTATTGACGTTTGCATACAGTCTCCAGTTTTTAATGCCGGAATAGCTGGCTGCTAAATTAAACAAGCTATAAGACGGCGCATCGGAGCTGGCAGTGTTAATCACTTGCTTATATCCGCCGGTGAATTGCCAGCTCAGAGAAGTAGTCCAATTATTTTTAGTCAGACTAAGGCTGGTATTGCCTTTCCAGCGTGGCAACGCACCACCAAACACGGTGTTATTGGCGCCGTTATTGCCAGCAAAATCAGGGACGATGCTATCAGGAATTTTGAAATGCCAGACGTAGGCCCAGTCGCTGTTTAAAGTGAAGGTGCCGATGCTACTTGGCACGGCTTGTTTCAGAGTCGCTTCGAAGCCATCTGTATTTAAAAATGAAATGTTTGAGTAGGGCAGTTTGTATAATGGCTGTCCCGGATTGGCTGTAACAATGGCTTCAATATTTGGTTGGCTGATGACATTGCTGACATAGACTTTATACCAATCTAATCCAATGTCCGTCGTTTTGGTTGGCGAAAATTGAAAACCAAGATTGTAGTTTTTTGTCTTCTCCGCCTGCAGATTAGGATTACCAGTAAAATATTCATTCACGTTTTGATTGCCTACGACTTGATACGTAACGCTTTCTTTTTGATCGAGTTCAATCAAGGTTGGTGCACGGAAACCGGCATTGTACGAGCCATACATCGTGAATGATTTTGTTGGTTGATAGCGCAGCGCAATGCGTGGTGAAAACACGCCACCAAAATCATTGTAGTGATCATAACGGCCAGCCTGACTCATGGACAAATTGCTTAAGAGTGGCACGTCGACTTGATAGTAGAGTGCCGCGGCATTTCTTTGACCTTCAACGCGCTGCGTAATTGGATTAACAAAGTCAAACGAACCCGCACCGATGAATTCACTCTGATGTTGGAATTGCACACCAAAACCCAGGCCAACATCACCAGCCGGGACTTTAAACACATTCCCTGAAGAGATTGTCGCATCCAAGGTATCCAGCTTAGACAGTGCACGATAATTGGACATGCCAAACAAACCCGGCAGTGCATTGAATGTCGTTGGGTTAAACGTAGTGGGTGTGACGTCATTCATATAATTTTGTACTACCGACGCATTGATTTGATTGCTGTAGGCGTTTGATACTTTACTTTGTGAATGACCGTAAGAAGTTGCCCAATCCCAGTCACCATATTTTTCAGTCGCAAAAGAGCCCTTGATGCCGGATGAAAGTCTATAGAAGTCAGAGGTGGTGTGAAGTACCTGAGAATCAGGGAAGTAGTAACTCAATGGATTGCCACCAAGCGTAGGCGCAAACGGTGTATATCCGGTGCCTGGCACGAAGTACAGCGATGGCACTAACGCATTCGCGCCGAAGCCAGCCTGACCCGCGGCGAGAGACGTGGTATTGTGGCTATCCATCAGATCAATGAACGCTTGGCTATAGTCGCCGATACGGAAATCCGCATGCACCTTGGCGCTACTACGAGTTACCTGCGCTGCCAGTGATTGTGCGCTGGCACCATTTTGTGAACAAACTGTGCCTTCACTTTTTGTCTGTAAATTGTTTGCGCCAGAGGTTACCTGCGCGTCAGAACCGCAAACAGGCAGTGCTTGTGGGCCATTTGGCGTCATCACAAATGAACTTGGCTGCGAAAATAGACCGCCTTTCTTGCCAGAGTAATCCTGCGTTTTGGTTATGTCTCTTTGCGCCATGGAAATACCACTTTGATTCAGATAGCTCAATGCAGTCGTTATGTTATAACGATCTGTATCAAGATTGCCGAAGCCATTCAAAACACTCAAACTTTTGGTGTATTGACCGCCCAATTGCGTACCACCCACGTTACCGTCAACTTCAGTTCCGTGATAATTTTTCTTGGTAATGATATTGACGACACCAGCGATAGCATCTGATCCGTATTGTGATACCGCACCCGCTTTAACGATTTCAATATGATCAATGATGTTCAATGGCAGAGTGTTGAGATCGGTAAAGGTGTCTGTACCACCTGATGCGAATGCATATGGCGTTGCACGCTGACCGTCAATCAATACCAGCGTGTATTTGACGCTCAAACCACGTAAGGCAATACCTGTTGCGCCCGGCGATTGATTGAGCACTGTGCTCTCGTTGTAACTACTGCCCGAGTTGGCGCTGATATCACGCAAAAAATCAGCGACGGTTGACGCGCCACTTTCCTGAATATCAGCCGCGGTGACACGTTGCACCTGGTTATATTCGGTTCGGTCTGAAGCACGTATCAGCGATCCAGTCACTTCAACACGTTGCATCGGTGTCTTATCGGTCGCGTCGGTTGTGCCAGCGTACACACCGAATGATAATGTCAAGGCGGTACCGCCAGCAACATGAGAGAGTAGAGTCGAAGTACGAGGTAGTGTGTGTGGTAGAGTGCTAGCGACTAGCGTTGAAATAAGTTTTTTCATACGAATTTTCTTTGTAAATATTTTTAATTTGCGATGTTCGTCATTGACGAAAGAAATCACTTCAGGGCAATGAGAACGTGTTTCGTTGATATTGTGTGGACGGAAAATCCGATGGAAAAAAATGATATGCCTTGAAAATGCGCGGAAGTGGTGAGTACGTAAAACGACATGGCATCAAGACTCAAAACATAGAGGCGTGACGATGCCTTGCTCAATACTTTTGCAATCACAGGACGTGTTTAGCCAGAACGTGAGCGTGCATCAGCACGACTCGCGAACAAAGGCGAAGCGCGACCTTGATCAGGACGCAAAGTCGAAAAAAGCGACGAGCGTGCCGATCAATAAATTAATCAATTTTTTAGGATAGGGAATGAAACTGGCGATACGCCAGAATGCTACAGCTCGCAATAAGCAAGCTGCAGGAGAGAAGTCTACCTGGAGCTTGCGATCACTACGGGGCTGATTACCCATCCACCGGATAAAGGTGTGTATCTACAACTATAACTGTCCAAGATCGGACCTCCTATGTGACATAATGCGGCGGATTCTAATTGCCTTAGTTTTGATGTGTCAAGTAAATAAAGTGTAAACGTGGGGGAACATTTTTTTCTCGAAAATCAGTAAATAGCTGGCGCAGAAAATCAGAACAAAAAATTAATCTTATTGCTTGACTTACTTTGGAAATAAAAACTAAAATTCGCCATCGAAAAAACATGGAGCTTTGATCTTGGACAGTTGTAGTTGTCGCTTGCTGAAATTGGGAAACATCCCAGCCAATATCGTTTAAGCTCTGTAGTCATCTCTGCTGTAGCGACGATTTCGCTGTAGTGTCACTGACCATCACGGTCATTTCCAAACTTGTTTGCCACACGATGCGTATGCGCTAGTGTTGACCTTTGCTCCTTGCGAGTTCTTCGTCAGCCAGCTTGTCGCCTGTTCGGGAATAAGACTACGTCTATCTACCTGAGTCCCGCAGCATGCATTTACTTTGAAGCGGATTAAAAACGAAGAGTGTTCGATAACACATCGACCTTTTCATTTGTGGGCATTCTTTTTGCAAGCGAGTACTAAAATGAAAAAAATAGAAATCTTAAGCCTGGCCGCCAATGGCCGACACGCAGAAAAATCCAGCAACTGGAATTTTGGATGGTCTAGCCGGCAAGTGGATGCGGCAATAAAAAGTCGACGTTTATCAGTTGATCACAGCGCCAGAAACAGTGGCAATGAATCAGGTAGCTTTCTGAGTAAAATTCCATCCGGACGATAGGCCAGCTCTGTCAAAATTATGCGTGCTCAACGACGTATATTGGAACTGAATATAGTCTATCGGAAAAACCTTGTGCAAGCTTGCTCGGAGAGTTAGCATCAGGTAAATGATTTCATTATTTTCAGTTACCGTAGCTACAAATTTTTTATGCTAAACATATCGATATTGTCGCGCTTTACCCGCTTGCTTTTGCTTGGCTGCTTATCGTTACCTATAGCTAGCAAGGCCGCGAGTATCATTGATTATCCGTTTCAGGAAAATTCAATTGCCGTTTGTAAAGTCGATTTGCATAAAGATCAATTGCAGATGTTCTGGCGCGATGAACGAAAAAATGTTTTTGGCAAATTCGGTGTATTGCAGCAGTGGCTCAATCAACGCGGTAAATCCTTGGTATGTGCAACGAATGCAGGGATTTATGAAGAAAACCTTCGCCCTCTGGGTTTATATATCGAGAATGGCATTGAATTGCGTCGCCTTAATGTACGCAAAAACGCGTACGGAAACTTCTATTTGCAACCGAATGGTGTCTTTGTTATTCGTGGAACGCAAGCGCATATTATTAATACCGATCAATTTGCAGCTGAGCGCAGTATGCAGTGGCAAGATGTGACTTTTGCCACGCAATCTGGTCCTCTGTTGATTGAGCATGGACGTATCAATCCTATGTTCTCCGCAGGCTCGGATAATCGCTTAGTCCGTAATGCGATATGTACGCTTTCAATCAATGAAAGTGCACTGGTCTTCTCGCGTGGCATGATCAGTTTTTTTGACTTCGCTCATTTTCTGAAAGATAAATTGAACTGTACTGACGCACTTTATCTGGATGGCAGTGTTTCTCGTTTTTACCCTGGGTTAGCTTCAGACATCGGGCCACAATTTGGTGCGATGATTGGGGTCGTTAAATAAGTGAATCACGATCGATAGTAAATAGTCTTTTGTCGAAAAAAATGCCGCTGAATTCATTCGCGGCATTTTTTTCTTTCATCGACAACAACTCAGGAAATTAATCCTTCTCAATATCCTGATTCGCATCATTACGAATATATCCTTCATCGTGAATCGTAAAGGTACCAGGTGCAATCAATTTTTCATCGACTGCACTGACCCGCCATGCAACTTGACCCTCAGATGTGACGATCAGCAACGGTAAGCGGTAACGAGTACTCCAACAGATATGGGTTGCCCGATCCGATTGAATCAAATCGTACCACTGACATGGACTCAATGTTTCAGGCGCTTTTGCCGGAGCACTAGCTTTTTCTAAACGGTATTCGCCCTTTGGATGCTTCAAACCGTGTGCCAAATCAAACCAATCCGTAAAATTTCCTATACGGTACAAATTAGTGCGATCAATTCGGGTGTGGATGTGTTTTTTCAGATCCAAAATCGATAAGCTGTACTCAACATCACCAGGTTTGCGATTCGCATAGATTTCTATCGTGTCGTCAGTACGCCGTTTTAAACGTTGTTGACCATCACGCCAAACTTCTAATTGGTGCTCTTCACCTTTTGCCGTGAATACGGCTTGGTAATGCAGGCGCTTGCTTTCACCTTTGTCGCTAAAAATTTTATTAAAACTAAGAGAATCTGCGTGGGCATTCAGATGAGAAAAGCTCGCGATAGCACCTATCGCGAGCCACAATCTGAATCCCTTCGCTGTGCGAGGGATAAAAAATTTCATTATTGGCGAATCGCTTTTGCGTAATCAAAATAACGGTAAGTCTTACCATCAACGGTCAGATCTTTAACACCGAGGTTAATGTTGTAACTACCAGTCAACGAAGAATCCGCAGTTGCTCCAGTTGGATCGGTTGGCAATTCAAAACGCAGACCTGTCGCTGGGCTTGTTGGAGAAACAGTGCTGACAACAACACTTGGCGCTGATTTGCTGGCTGGCGTCACCAAGGCTTCATTCAGGATACGACCATCCGCTTGTGGCATCGACAAACCTAATAAGTAGGCAACAGTCGGTGCAACGTCAACGTTACCAGAAGGTCCGGCAATGGTCGCGTTGCTGAATGAAGGACCCGATGCAATCAAGGTATTGTGGACATCAGTGATGCCGAAGCTACCATGCATACCATGTTGACCGGCGCTAAAGCTTTCAAATTCGATGCCTGGCATACCTTGGATGGATACCGTGCTATCCCAGTTAAAGCTGACCACAACGTCTGGCTGACCATTGTTCTGGCGATTTGCATTTTCCAGATTGACTTGCGCCATTGTTAATGTGCCTGGGATCGAACCATAACGGCTATCCACAAAGATCGCACCGTATTCTTCACGTTGTTGCAGGAACTTGACCAGATTTTTTACTGTAGTTGCGTCGTGACCAGGAACATAGAAATAATCCGAACCACCGTTGGCGGCTACAACGATACCATTTGCAGGCAGTGAACCTGGTGCTGGAACTGCAAATGCTGCAACAGGCTTGGCCAGGCTTGCGCTAATTGCCTGGTATTTCGTGTTAGCCGCACCGCACAGTGATCCAGTTGTATCCAATTGAACTGCTAAAGTTGGTGTACCTGCTGCGTTCAAACCGTACATAGGAGAAACAGCACACTTAGTGCCATCGTAAGCATTGAAGCCGCGATAGGTCAGCAAATCTGCAGAGCGCACGTCACCAGAGAATGAATAGCCACCGCTCGCAGCAACACCGCCGATACTTGCAGTATTGGTGCCACTGGTAGAGCCATTGACCAACGGACCATTCGGCAAGGTTGTGGAAGCATTGATAGTACGCAATGGGTAAAGATTCAATGGACCAGAAACACTGGAGTGGCCATGATCCGACACCACGATAATATTAGTTGTGCTGTCCATACCATTGCTGCGCAAGGCAGAGATCAGCTCACCCAGGCGCGCATCTTGTGAACGTAGACCTGCTTTGGCATTGGCAGTGCCTGGTCCATAACCGTGCTCGACATTATCTGGAGTACGGAACCAGATCAGTGACAGCATTGGTTTTTTGGTTGGCAGAATATAAGAAGTAAATACGGACATCATGTATTTATTTGCTGCATCTTCCGGTGCACCTTGGGTCGCATCACTAGGATCACGCGACGCAATGGCTTGCACGCCATTTGGATCAAATGCGGTGGTGTTGAAGGTGACATAACCAGCACGTGCAGTTGGATTACCGTTCGTCGCTGACAAGGTCACTGCATCAGTACCAGAATAGCCACGTACAGTATTTGTTGGCAGTGCGTATCCCGCTGTCTGAAGTTCTGTTACCAGGCTACGTGGCGAGACTGTATTCTCGTCCAGAAAGTAGCCACCTTTACCCAAATCCTGAATATACGCCGCGCCACTCTTACCGATGGTCGCAGTCACCAGGCCACCCGCTTGCGCCGTTGCAAACAAGCTCTTTACGAGCAACAACTGACCGCTGTAGTAATTGTTCAAGGTATTGAGTACTTGATAGTCTTCAGTAAAGACTGGATCAACGTAATCTTGTGCGCTACCACCAGCACCATTACCGACAGGAATGGTGTTGCCGGTGCCTTGTGGTGGTGTCCAGAATGTATTGCCATAAAAACCGCTGGTTTTAGGAAACGAGCCTGTGGCAAATGATGAGCCATTCATCATCGTGAAGGTTGGATACGTCGAATGGTTATCGGTAAAGTTGGCTCCGGATTGACGCAAGCCATACAAATTGGGTGTATCGGTGGCGTTAACAGAATCTGGGCGCAAACCGTCCCATACCATAATGATCGTGCGTGTTGCAGTGATCGCTGGTGTTACTGGTGTTACTGGTGTGGCTGCGGGTGTAGTAGAGGAACTGCCACAACCGCCTAGCATCAAGCTGGCAGTCAGTGTAGCAATCATAGACATTGCATATTTCATGGAAATGAACTCCGTACGTATAAGGAACAGTGGTATGACAGGTGGGGTGCTAAATCAGGCAGGCTGATGTTATTGGAATAAAGTTACACGGTAGTGACAAGGGATATCTGAGCGAGGTTCGCTGTTTAATTTATTCGCTTAGTTATCGCTTTAGCGCTTTAATTATATTAATAAAATATTGCCAATTTGAAATTATTAAATTATCCTCTTCCCACATTGGCTGACTGCTTAACTAGTCGCTCCAGCTAATGAATCTTCCTGCGATTTTTTTGAAAAAGTTATTCAGGAAGACCCTGCGTACGTGATTCAAGTTCTTATGGCTTTACAAAAACGAATAATGTTAAGAGGAGACTGAATTGAGTAAAAAGATTTTATGGATCGTGATAGCCTTGGCTGTACTTTTCTCGATAGTGATCGCGGCGATGGCACCAACGTCTCAAGGCGATGCGTCGCGTGCCACGGCACAAATCGCTGTAGTGGATGATGCATGGAGAGCTGCATTACCGCGTGATCCGGTGGCGGCAACAGAGGCCTACATGTCACGTATTTCGCCAGCAGCAAAAGCACGTTCAGATGCGTATTTTGAAGGTGGATATTGGCTACAATTGCTTGATCTCATCGTTGGTCTGGCTGCTGCACTTCTTTTGTTGCGAACCAGAGCACTGGCAAGTACGCGTGATTGGATTGCAAAAAAAGTACGCCCAATGTGGCTGATCGATACCTTTACAGCGATGGTTTATAGCGTTTTGGTTTCGCTCATTACATTTCCGGTGGCGGCTTATGAAGGCTACTATCGCGAACATCTATACGGCCTGTCCAACCTGAGTGCGATTGATTGGTTTGTTGAAAATATCATGATGCTCAGTATTTCAACGGTAGCGATGGGGATAGCGGTTGGACTTCTTTATATTGCTCTGCGTCGCACGAGCCGCAATTGGTGGATTTGGGGCGCTGGTATCGGCGTTGTGTTGATCGGTGTCATGATGTTGTTGGCGCCAACTTATATTGATCCTTTATTTAATACCTATAAGCCGATTACAGAAGAACGCATCAAAACACCGGTGATGGCAATGATGCGCGCCAATGGTGTGCCGATTGATAATCTGTATCAGTTTGACGCCTCTAAACAAAGCAATCGCGTCAGTGCCAACGTGTCCGGAATTTTTGGTTCCGCCGCAGTACGGATGAATGACAACCTGCTTAACCGCAGCACTGTGAGCGAAATCAAGGCGGTATTAGGGCACGAGCTTGGTCATTACACGATGAACCATATCTACAAAGCCTGGATGGAAGTCGCCATCGTACTGGTGATCGGATTTGCTTTCGTTAAATGGTCATTGGATTGGTCTATCGCTAAATGGGGAGTCGAGTTTGGTATCAAAGATCATGCCGATATTGCTGGCTTCCCTTTATTTGTCGCTTTGTTTTCAGTATTCATGTTTATTGCCACACCGATTAACAATACGTTGATACGTACGCAAGAAACCGAAGCTGATATGTTTGGTTTAAACGCCTCGACGGAACCTCTTGGTTTTGCAGAAGCTATGCTGAAGTTAACTGAATATCGCAAATCTGATCCCGGTCATGTCGAAGAATTTATTTTCTTCGATCATCCAAGCCCAAAAAAGCGTATCTACGCTGCAATGCGCTGGAGAGCGGAACAATTAAAACCTTGAGGACGATCATTGAAGTGATTTGTTGAAAAAATAGACCAGACTGCCATCCGGTCTATTTTTTTGAATAGCTTGCTTAGACTTATTACTTTGTCGCTCGTCGTCCCCATTCTGCGGCAGCAATGATCATCGCTGCTGATACGACGATATTGAAACTAAACGGCTGCCCCGTGGTCATCACCACAACGATAGTTGATAACAAGGGCGTCAGAAAAGCGAAGACCCCAATGCGACGTGGATCACCAGTTTTCATCGCCGCATCCCACAGAAAAAACGCACCGCCCAATGGCCCCAGACCCAGCACTGCGATTCTGAATAAATCGCCAGACGATAGCGTTGTCGCAGGTTCAAACAAAAAGTGACATGCCAAAGACAGCATGCCGGAGATGGCAGCAAAGCTTCCTACCGCCGCTGTCTCAAAATGCGCGACGCGCCGTGTACCCAATGAATACGTTGCCCAGATCAGCGCAGAGCCAAAGGCGAATAGATAGCCGATATGAAATCCACCGCTTAATCCCGCATTGCTACTGCGTCCGATAATAGCAACGGCCGCACCGCTAAAACCTAACAACGCTGCACCGATATGTGCGCGACGCAATCGGGTTTCCGGCAATATTAATGGCGCAAGCACGACTATGCCAAGCGGCCACAGATAATTGATTAAATTCGCTTCCACCGCGGGTGCTGTGCGCAAAGCGATGAAGAATAGCAAGTGAAAACCAAATAGACCGTAGACACCTAATAGCATGGTCAACGGAGGTACTTTCCATCCTGAAAGACGAAAACCAGAAAGCGGAACAGCAATCAAACTACCGATAATCAATGCAATACCGGTCAGTAAAAACGGCGGTACGTGCGATAGCGTGAGCCCAAGAGCCGCGAGGATAGACCACAAGCCGATAGCGGAGAGGGCCAGGAGATCTGATTTCATCTGGTTTTTGTTTTACTTTGCTTTATTTCGCATTAGCGAATTTCTACTTGATAACGGAAGCGATCAGCAGGCCCACGTGAACGCCGCCATTCTAATGGCTGTCTATCGTAACCAAGCGCTAGCCTGTCGATCACAATGACTGGTTGATCTTTTTGGATACCGAGTTGCTTTGCAACCTCAGCATCGGCGGTTTCTACCGTCAATGTTTCTTGCGCTGAGGCGACAGTGTGTCCGCATTTTTCTTCATACAACGGGTACAGCAGATCACCAAAATCAGACAACTCCAAATGCATCAGTGCGCCAAATTGTGCGTAAGGCAGCCAGATTTCTTCCAGCAAAACGGCTTGACCATCCACCAGGCGCAAGCGATCCAGTCGGATCGTTTTCGCGCGCTTAGTCAGACCTAATGCAGATGCGACTGACTCTGGTGGTGTCAACAACGCGCGTTGAAGAATGCGTCCCTCGGGCACTTTATTCTTTGTTCCTTCCGTCTGGTGCCGAAAAAAACGAAACAGCGACGAATTAAAATTCGGCCTGCGCACAAAGGTACCGCGTCCTTGTGAGCGTTCAAGCAAGCCATCTGCGACCAGCGTATCAACTGCCTTGCGAACGGTGCCAATCGCCACCTTGTAAGTTTTGGTGAGCTCGGCCTCAGTCGGAATGGCGGAATCAGGTTGCCATTCACGATTCATGATTTTTTCTATCATGTCATCGCGTAAGCGGTGGTAGAGCGGGAGGCGGTCGTCAGATTGATTCATATCTACATATAGAGGATTACTTGTTTGCACTGTAACCCGAAGCCCCGTTGTTCGTCCAGAGCTAAACTTTGGTTGACATAGTCGGTATATAGGTTTAACTTTCATATAAACATATATATGACTGTATGTTTATAAGAATAATTCAAGACTGGTTTCCGGAGACAAAACATGTTTAAGTGGTATCGACAAGTATCATCGCTAGAGAGAAAAACCTTTTGGGCGTGCTTTAGTGGTTGGGGACTGGATGCACTGGATGTGCAGATGTTTACGCTCGCCATTCCCACCATCATCGCCGTCTTTGGCATAGACAAGACGCAAGCAGGCCTCATTAGTGGTGTTACGTTGGTGGCGTCGTCATTGGGTGGTTGGGTCGCGGGCACGCTGTCAGACCGCATTGGTCGCGTGCGTACACTACAAATCACGATACTCTGGTTTTCTGTCTTCACCTTTCTGTGCGGTTTTGCGCAGTCTTTTCCGCAGTTGATTTTTCTTAAGGCGCTGCAAGGATTTGGCTTTGGCGGCGAATGGGCGGCTGGCGCAGTCTTGATGGCCGAAACCATCCGCAGTGAGCATCGTGGCAAAGTCATGGCAACGGTACAAAGTGCCTGGGCCGTAGGATGGGGCGCCTCGGTGATTTTTTACACCATACTGTTTTATTTCCTGCCACCAGAAACTGCTTTGCGCGTAATGTTCATGGTGGGTTTGTTGCCAGCGCTATTAGTGGTCTATGTGCGACGCTCTATTCCCGAGCCAGAAAAACGCCCAGCCCCGCAAGCATCCGGTGAAAAAATTCCCCTCGTCGGTATCTTCGCCCCCGAAGTATTAAAGACCACCATCCTTGGCGCATTGTTGGGCATGGGCGCACATGGCGGCTATTACGCGCTGATGACCTGGTTGCCGACCTATTTAAAAACCGAACGCCATCTTTCGGTGTTAAGTACCGGCGGCTATCTTGCCGTGATCATCGTCGCATTCTGGTTTGGTTGCATGGCGAGCGCGACCTTGATTGACCGCATAGGCCGCCGCCGTAACGTCGCCTTGTTTGCGATTTGCTGCACGATTACCGTGTGCATGTATTTGTTGCTTCCTCTGAGTGATACCGAAATGCTGTTCCTTGGATTCCCACTCGGTTTTTTTGCGGCAGGTATTCCAGCCAGTCTGGGGGCGCTGTTCAACGAATTGTACCCGGCACATATACGCGGCACCGGCGTTGGTTTTTGCTATAACTTTGGACGCATCGCGTCGGCGGGTTTCCCGGTATTGGTTGGCTATATGAGCAAATCCATGCCATTAGGACAGGCAATTGGTATTGATGCCGGTATTGCCTATGGCATCGTGGTGTTGACGATTATGTTCTTGCCAGAGACGACTGGCCGCAGTCTCAATTAAATAGCGTCGATAAATATCGTAACTAAGCATTGTAAGTAAGCATCGTAACTAAACATCTTAAAGGTTAATTTGCTGCACTGTGATCGTGTGGCAGATGACACCGTAGGGAGCAGTAGACCGTGTTGACCAGAAGAGAATTTACTATGTCAATGATCGCCACCGGAGCCAGCGCCGGCCTTGCTTCGCTCGCCGCATGCACATCAATCAAACCAACTATATCGTCGATGGCTGTCGATTGCCACGCGCATGTCTTCTTGCGTAATCTGCCTATGCCCGATCCGCGCCGCGCTCCATCTGGTTACGATGCTTCGTCAGAAGATTTTTTGCGCATCCTGGACGCAAATGGCATGACGCATGGCGTCCTGGTGCAACCGAGTTTTCTGGGAACGGACAATAGTTATCTGGTCGCCGCATTGCGTAAATATCCAAATCGCTTTCGCGGTATTGCCGTGGTTGATCCGACCGTCACCGGCAAGCAACTCGATCAATTGCAAGACGTAGGCGTGGTCGGCATCCGACTCAATCAAATCGGCTTACCCGCTCCTGATTTTGCTTCACCTGCATGGGCAGCGTTGCTTAAAGAACTGTGGTACCGAAACTGGCAAGTCGAAGTACATCAATTGGCACAATCATTAAAGCCGATTGTCGATCCTTTGTTATCTAGCGGTGTCAACGTCGTCATAGACCACTTCGGTCGGCCTGATCCCAAGCTGGGCATCAATGATCCCGGTTTTCAATATCTGTTGACCCTTGGCGCAACCCACCGCGTGTGGATCAAACTCTCAGGTGCATACAGAAACGGCGCCGATGGCCGCGGCCAACAAATCGCCCTCGATGCGTTGCCATTGCTGCGCGAAAGCTACGGCCTCCAACAACTCATCTGGGGCAGCGACTGGCCGCATACCTTGTTTGAAAAAACCGCATTTTATGCCGATCAGCGTGCTTTGCTTAATCAATGGTTGCCTGATGCGAACGACAGGCATACGGTGTTGGCGGATGTGCCACGCAAGTTATTTCGGTTTTAGATTTAGTTTCGCTGCAGGGAGTCGTAGCGTTAGCGATCAACGTTACGACTTAAGCTGCTAATCACGCGCCCCGCCGTTGACGACACATCACTGCGATCAAATTGGCGAATGCCATCTTGCATATTTCGCAACTGAGACAGTTTGTCCCGATGTATGGAAATTGTTTTGAAGTAGTATGTCCAAGTACGTACAACGACGCCATCCCTATATGGCAGTCGTTGACGTTTTCTTTCCTCAGATCTGCAACCGGTAAGTTATTCCACCGGATGCTATTCTGCTCTCATCGATCAATGTCATGACAGATGCAGCAGATTGTCTGACGGATCGTTAAAAAAGCACATTGCTGAAGCAGCGTTTTGAGTTGGTGCTCCGCAAGATAAATCGTGTTAATGAATCGCCTGGAAAGTAGTCACATCATGAATTGGGTCCCGATAGTCTTCGTAACATTCAAGCTTCTCGTGCTCGGCACGGGCATGTTCTTCGCCATCAAATGGCATTACGATCAAGAAAAGGAAAAGCGCGTCGCGCTGCGCAAAAGCGGCAAAGTAGTCATCGTCTTTGCGATAGCACTAATGTGCCTGGGACTCTTCACCTACGTTCTTGCAAGTACGCTTGGGTTGGATTTGACGTTTCCATGAGCAAAGAGAAAGATCGGCATCGGCACAGGATTCGATGTTGAATCTTCGATCACCTTGGAGGGGAGGGTGCACATTCACATGACAAAGATGGATGCGAGCGTATTCCTGTGAAAATGACTAGCAAAATAAAAAAGGGTCAGAACCTTACGGCTCTAACCCTTTAAATACTTGGTGGCCCGGGGCGGACTGGCTACCAAAACGCCTAAGTCATTGATTTGTATAGGTGTTATTCGCAAAATCGCTACCAAAAGGTGTTCCACTTATTTGGAACACTTAATGCCACATTTTGACGCCATTCTTTCTTTCACGCCAGTGCTATAAAACCAGCACAGTCTGGAACGTTAGGCTCAGCTTCAATTCCGAAAAAATATTGATGAAGTCAGTCAATGCTTAATGCTAAATTCACATATAAAAAATCTTGGGTTTGGTGTTCCAAATCAAATTATTTCGCCTGTCGGAAAGTTTTCAAAGAAAGAAGCCAAACAGCCCGGCCAACCTGGACAGCACGGACAGGTCAGACAACATAATTTCATTAGGTTGGGGTAACTACAATTAATCGCTAGGTTGGAGTTTTTGATATGTCCATTTATCGGTATTCATAAATTCTGAAATTGAAGTGCCAAATGAAAGCTGTTCTCTAGCTGCTTTGGCAATGACCCCTTTCATTAAATAATGGCAGTGCGGCACTAGCTCATTTTTTTTACGACTAAGTACATAAAGAGCGATAGTCGTGATGACTTGCCCCGCACCTAAAGTAATCACACTACTATCTTTAATAATTGAATGTCCAGTAGCAGTCACCAAATCAGGGGAAAATTTTGAGTTCCAGTCTTTGCCAAATAAATTTTCCCAATGCTCTTCCTTGCCAATGAGCATTTTCGGTAAATCATCAACAGACAGGACGTCCTTGGAGGTTAACGCCAAAACATTAAACTCTTCGTGCAATTCCTTGCTTCTATCCGTACTAATCAGATCCCATAACTTCTGAAGGTCAATATCACGCGGAAAGCGAAGCGAAAAAATCACCATGACCCGTTCATGAAATGACCAAGTCTCATCTGGCAACTTACAAGTGACGCGGAAAATTTCGTCATCAATCACCTGCAGACAGACATCAGCATTTTCATTCAATATTTCCCACAATGGAAATCCATCTGGTCCCGAATGAAAGACTTCCGCAGTACCAGGTAGTTTTGAGTCAATTTTGTTGATGAATTCCAGCTTTGGTTCAATCTCACCATTTTTGTAGCGCGACCAAGTGCTATAGACAGTGACAAGTTGTTGAAACTCAAAAAAATTTATCAGGCTAGGAATACCATTTTGTTTTGAGGCCGCCAACACTGATTCAAACCAGATTTTTATTCTGAGTCCCATAACGCCATCAATTTCGTCGTTTACTTTCTTGCTGGTTTTCATTCTGAAGCTCGATCAGTCCATGTGTTTTGAGAATACAAGATGCTGCCAGTCTTGCGTAAAAAACACAAGAGTGAGAGCAGGCGAACTTCGGCTCGATGCAGCTAAATCCCCAGTCAGTTTTCACAATATTACTCGCTCGATAAACTAAGCACTTTATAACTTTGTACGTTTTTGAGCTTAACGTGCAAAGAACGGGACTGCTCATTTGCAAGCACTATATGCGATGAACATTTGACCGTGTAGTGCAAAAACAATTCAAGAAAATTGCGAGTTATGAGCTAAAGCGTGCGAATAAATTTACTTGCTTTAAACCTATGATGATAAACATCAATAGTTAATTAAGGAGATAAAAATGAAACAGAGAGAAATTTGCGCGTCATGAGCTAAAGCGTGCAAACAAATTTACTTGCTTTAAACCTACGATGATAAACATCAACACTTTATTAAGGAGATAAAAATGAAACAGAGAGAAATTTGCGAGTTATGAGCTAATGCGTGCAAACAAATTTACTTGCTTTAAACCTATGATGATAAACATCAACACTTAATTAAGGAGATAAAAATGAAACAGAAAAAAAATAGTAATACCGAACAAGGAAGGTATTTTCAAGAATTGGATAGTCTTTCAGCCAACGAAATGATGGAAGAAGATTGGGATGAATATCTTGATGCCGATACACATGAAGAATATACCGAGCGAGATTATCAGATCGGCTATTGGGATATGGGTGAATATGGTGAGCAAATTGTCAGGGCTACTTGTGAAGAGTTAGCCGAAGACGGTTTTCTTTGCGAATATCAACCAAAGCGAAAATGCCAACCCTACATTGCCCGTTGCGAAACACTTGCTGATGTAGCAGAACGCATTGCGTCAGGCGACAAAAGCTTACCTAGCGATGGACAGACATGGCGATTTGAAGATGCGGGGAATATGTATTACGAAGCAATGTGTCATTGATGTGTGAACGAATTTGGCGATGGTAATTTATATCGCTTAATACTGAAGTTGGTAGCAAAAAGGAGCAGTAAAAAAATTTAAACGAAAGGAAATCTTATGCGAGTAATTAAAGATGCAATTCAAAAAAAACAGGTTCTACTAATTTTATATAAGGGCTTACCACGAATGATTGAAGCCTATATTTGCGGTAAGAACTCAACAGGTCAAGAGTTTGTTCGTGGCTATCAAATCGGTGGCACAAGTTGTACCGATGATATTGGATGGAAAATATTGGATATGAAAAAAATCCAAGCGGCGATTGAAATACCTGAACACCACTTCGCCAAACCAAGGCAAGGTTATGTCAAAAATGACCCAGTCATTACCACCGTTTATGCACAGGTGTAAAACAGCATAAGCAGTTAATAGCCCAAGACAATAAGAAAAAGTAATGGGCTATTTAGTAGTGAATGTTAGAAGTAGCAGTGAATAGTAGAAGTAAAAATACAGCGACCATGTCCCCCATAGATAGAGCGATTTTGCTGGAAGTAGCGGCAACCCAACATCTCATAACTATATGAGATCAGAAGTAAAAAAACAAAAATGCAATCTACTATTTAAAAAGGAAAAAATCATGGATAACCACCAAAAAAAACAATTAATTCGTTCTGCAATCTCAGGCATTGAAACCATCATTGATGTTTCAAACCTAGCCGGAATCCCATTAACTAAAACACTCAATGCAGAAAGCCTTAAATTGTGGGCTGATGTGATTGCAGCTTTGCACGAAGAAATGAGTGGCGAAGAAATGGGAATCATGTTTGCATTAATTCTTGATGTTGCCAACAGGGGCAACACCATCAGTGAAGTAAAAAATATTCGCATGATAGATATCGGCAACCAATTTGCAATGCAGGTTGAATTAAACACGAAACCTGAAGATGCAACGACCATTCATTAATGCAACCAATTTATAGCGACTACCGTAGTGCAAATTAACCCCATTAAATGTGGTTATTGGTGGCACAAACGGCTCCATTTTGCAGGTGCAAAGTGTGAATCCACCGTCAAATGGAATTTAACTGTGAAGGAAAATAAAATGAATAATACAGAAAATACCGAAGTAGATTTTTTTGACCCATTTGGTGATGCTCCATTATCAAACGGCGCGAGTCCTATTAAGAAATCTGAACCTAAAAGTGAAGTTGTAGGTGCTAGTGGTTACAGCAGTATGGAAAGCGAGTTTGCTCTACTTCGGGACTTACAAGAATTCCGTAAAAAATATGCAATTATCAATCGTAGTGGCAAAACATTTATCTGCTGGGAAGACAAAAATTTGCAAACTCTTGAGTTTCAAAATATTGTAGATTTCCATTATTTTCACGCTCACCTTTACCACTTTATTCCACAAGAAAAAGCAAAATCCGGTAAGGTTCGCGAAGATAAACGAGTACAAGTGACTCAAGCATTTCTTGAGGATAAATTATCTACTCGTTATGAAGGTATCGTTTTTGATCCCTCAGAAACTTGTGGCAAACAATACTGGAACTTGTGGCGTGGATTCAAAGTTCAACCTAAGCAAGGTGATATTTCATTGTTCATGGACTTGATTGCTGCCTTGTGTAATGACGACCAAACTTGCATGACCTACTTATTGAACTACTTGGCACACATGGTGCAAAAACCAGCCGAGTTGCCAGAGGTAGCGATTGTCATGCGCGGCACCCAAGGGATCGGCAAAGGTTCGCTCATGAAAACTATTGGCGGATTTACCGATAACTACAAGCAATTATCCACTTCCAACAGTTTAACGGGTCAATTTAATGGACACTTACTCAATGCCTTCATTATTTTTGCAGACGAAGCGGTGTGGGGTGGTGACAAATCTGCCGAAGGACGATTAAAAGCCATGATCACTGAGGGTACGAATTCGATTAATGACAAAGGAAGACAAGAGATTCAAGTCAAAAACTTTTCTCGTATTTTTGTCGCTTCCAATGAAGAATGGTGTGTGCCTGTTGGGGAAGAAGACCGCCGTTTTTTTGTTGTTGACGGCAGTCCTCGTTATAAAGGAAAAACCAAGCCAGGTGAATTTTTTTCTCAATATAATGAGTGGATTAAAAACGGAGGTCGTGAAGCAGTTTTTCATGCACTTAAAACTCGTGATATTTCTAGCTTTGCACCACGAGATTTTCCTAACACCAAAGCACGAATGAATTTAATGATTCGTAGCTTGCCATTGCCAGAGCGATTTATTTATGAAGTCTTGAATGGTTCGGCCTTGGTAGAGAATAAAACGATTGTGAAGGCTCCTGATGGCAGCCAAAGCCGTTGTTATCGTAATGCCTTCTATGCCGATTGCTTAGAGTGGTGCAAGAGCCTTGGATTTCGTTTTATGCCTAGTGCCGACGAAATGGGTAAAGCCATGAGCAAGGTATTTGCCTTTGAACAGGACAATCCTAACTGGCGATCTAACTGGAAGAGTAAAACACAGGGTTATTTTTATCAGTTACCAAGCCGAACTGAATGTATGAAGCGATTCGCTTACAACCTTTGTAAGGCTGAACCAGCAATGGTGTTCTTTGACTATGAAGACGAGAGTGAATTGAAATCTAGCGATGGCAATTCAAATGTTGTGAATTTTCAGAAGCAAGCATAATCTGTTTCACCTGCATTGTACGAAGAGCCGCGAGGCTCTTTTTTTATTTGTGGACTATTCATGTGCGATCATTCAAAAGCGTAGAACCGTACAAGTTAATGCCAGTAACACTATTATTGTGAAACCTATGCTGGTATTAGCTTTCAGGCGAGTAGAACCGGGAGGATTAATATCCACGGGGTTTTGCATTCAAAAAACAGGTTCTGCGCGAATGACTGAAGTTCAGTACAGGTAAAAAGCGCTATACCCTTTCTGCTCTTTCTTCTTTATATAAATAATTTAGAGTAGAACCGCAGAACCTATGGAAAGAGCTAAGCGTGTCAACGCTTTCATGGTTCTATGCGATTTTTTTGAAGTGTAGAACTGCGTAGAACTGACCAACCAACTGTTCGTATTCGTTAATTTTTTCGATCCGTAAATATTACAATGAATGATAATTAGCCTTCTGCATTATTGCGAATACGAAATCCAATTTTTCATCTGTTGGTTCGTCTTTCCTTAGCCAACGAATCTCAATTCCTAGGTATTGTGCCCACCGAATTCCTTTATTGAATTCCAAACGCTTGTTATTTTTTGCAGCCACCTCCACAAACTGGTTTACCAATTTGTACTGATTTTTACCAGCGCAATATTTCGCGCTATTGAAAGCTTCTTTAAAAAATGGAAAGGCAAGTTGGTATTCTTCTCGTCGGTAATGGTATGCACCCTTTATCCAAGGCAGCATCCAAGGCAGAACTAATTCCAAATTACTCTGCTTTAAATTGACTTCATATAGAGCGATATCATCCTGTGACGTATTGTTATTGTTTTTTAAGTCTAGTCCGTTGAGCAATAATTTGGGAAAGTTTTCAGGTATTTCGTTTGAGCTTGGACTATTGAGTTGTGCAGCAATCGATTTTATTGAAAATTTCCCAAAGCGCTGAACAAGATTTTGCACTTCTATTGGATTTTGGAATATTTTGCATTGATCTTCGTAAGAAATTGCCTCTAATGACTTAGTTAGGTGAGTTTGTATGTTTGCATAGCTAGCCAAAAAATGGGAAGTCTCATTAAGCCAAATTTCATCCAAATATGATTGGAGATAGGGGCGACCTGTTAATTCATTTTTTATGGAAGTTTCAAATTCCAAAAAATCGTCAGAAATATCATTTGATTGTATTTTAAATTTTTCACATATCTCACCTACGAAAGACAATTCAAAATTACTCAAGAGTTCTCTGAAGACAAAGGTACTTGCCCTTGCGATAAATAGTATCAAACAAATATTTTCTCGCAAATGATTGTCAATACAGGGATTAGTATTTGAATTGCTAGTGTCGTTTATGCGATCAATAGAATAATTAAAATTCCAAATTAAAGCTGGAAGTGAGGGGAGACCATTATTTTTTATCCAATTCTGTGCATTTTCTAAATTCTGTTCCTGTTGAACGTATTTCGTCGAATTAAAATCGTCAGGGCAATGAAATTGTTTTTGAGTTCGGTCACATTTTTCGTATATCCAAACCATCGCTTTTTCTAGTGGATAAGTGACTTTTCCATTTTCAATCGTAGGCAAGAACCAGAATTTTCCAGGTGTTGAAAAATTTCTTGCGGCAATATTAAATCTAAGTGTGTGTTTTTTAATTGATAGTGCGAGTCGTCCAATAATAAATTCATTAATGAGCCACTTTATCGTTCCTGCTTTATCTAAATATGTGCCGTCATCTTTTAAAATAGCTTGATATACGTCTAGCAAGTCCATTAAAGATTCGCCAATGGCAAAATTCGCTCGTGGATCGGAAACATAACCCGCAACAATGAACGCAAGTTTTTTAATCAGATCACCAAAATTTTCATTTATGTTGCCTTCTTCCTTTGCGAGTCGTGACAAAGCTTTTTGAAGTGATTTTTTCTCTTTTTCGTCAAGCTCATCTTCAAGCCCTCGTTTGCGTGGAAGCACTCCAGCAGTATCATATGTAAATTGGATTAGTTCGCCTAAGGTGGGAAAGCCGACATTCATGTTCATATTTATTGCTTGTAGAAAATTACCCTAGGAAATCTATCCTAGGGCTGTATTGTTATTTTTTATTCGGGTTCATTTGCGCGCCACGATTGCCATTTGTTTTTGCATTCGTAGGATTGTTTCCTGTTGTTCCGCGATTCGGGTTTAAGGCATTTGAACGCTGGTTGTTAGGTGTTTGAGTAGGTTTTGTCATTTTTAGTTCCAAGTGGGTTAGAGGAAACCGAATCTTATTGGGTAGCGTTTTTTTTTACAAAGGAAAATTGGCGACGTATTTTTTACGCACCTATTCGTCAAATACTGCTTCCCTAATCAATCAGTCAAAAGACAAACAATTAGAAGCAAAGTAAGTAGAATCATTTTCCACTCCAAATAAGACATAGTCCCTAGGCTCAAGCATTCCTGCTGAAATCAATTCCTTACCTAGCTTTCTCAAGTCGTTCTCCGCCAGCTTAATAACGTAAGCACCTGCCAATATTTTTCGTCTTGTATCTCGTTTTCTTTCCTCTGCCATTTCACGATTTCTAGTTTGCTGAATACGGGCTTCAAGCTCAGCTTTTTGCTGAAGTAGTTTGTCTAAATTCGGTTTGCTCATTTTTTACCTCTCCTGTTTTTATTGTTTGAGCGTTGACATTTCAAATTCACGCTGTAGTACATAAATAACAAACAAAAAAGAAACGTCAAGAGCAAAACAGCGAAATGCGCACTTATACATTGAGGATAAATCTCTCAACGTGTGCTTAAAGCTGAATGCCCAAACAAAGACGTTCAGGAGAATTAAATATGGCTATATACCATTTGAGTGTAAAACTCATTACCCGAACCACTGGAAGAAGTGCTACCGCAGCAGCTGCTTATCGTGCTGGCGGAAAAATTCACGATAACCGCACCGGTCAAACTTTTGATTACACCCGCAAAAAAGAGGTGTCTTACCGCCGTATCTTCACACCACCCAATGCACCGCAATGGATGAATGACCGTGAACAGCTTTGGAATGCTGTAGAGCAGTCCGAAACCCGAAAGGATGCACAGGTAGCCCGCGAGATAGAAGTTGCCTTACCGATTGAATTAAGCCCTTCACAGCACATTATTTTGCTTGAGCGATTTGTGCATACCCAGCTCACAAGCAAGGGCATGATTGCCGACGTGGTCATTCATAACAAGAAAAATAACCCCCACGCCCACATTCTTTTAACCACTCGCGAAATCAATATCACTTGTGACGGCTTCGGAAAGAAAAATCGTGACTGGAATAGTAAAGAGCAATTGGAAGAATGGCGCGAGCAGTGGGCAAAGCATTGCAACCGAAGACTGTCTGTCGCTTCTAGCAAATCTCGCATTGACCACCGTAGTTTGCAAGATCAGGGAGCAGGCCGAATCCCAACCGTGCATGTCGGTGCAAACTGTCATGCAATGGACAAACGAGGTATCACAACATCAAAACGAAAGGAACTCAACGAACTTATTAAGGAGAAAAATATGAGTAACGAAAGAAGTAAGCAATTAATTGCATCATTGAAGTTGGAAGGTGAAACGAGTCCAATCCAGCAAGAAATTGTTTAAGCAAAAAAATCCAAGCATTTATTCTTAAACCCAACCGACACAAAGAACAATAAAAAATATCGTGACGCGATTTTTGCCAGAACCTACATTCCGATTTTGTTGGAAATATTTGCCAGTGATTGCAAAGGCGTGGACGAAACCGAAACAGAAATCGGCACATGCTTTCAAATCAATCTCAATGGCGGTGGCAAAATTTATGACTATGGTAGTCAAATCAAAATAGCGAGTGGCACGGACGAAGAAATCAAGGTCGCTATCAAGTTAGCGATAGAAAAGGGATGGCAAGGGCTTCACTTGACCGGGAGCGATGAATTCAAATCTCAAGTGTTCCTACAAGCAGTTTTGTCAGGTGCATTCCGACCAGAACAAATCACCGGCTATATACCGAGCAAGTCCGATCTTGAAGTCATACGCGATTGCAAACCAACGCTGAAGATTGCCAATGACAGCAATGTCATTAAAAGTTATGTCGTTGAAAAATCAGATGGGAGTGGTGCTGTTGGAGCGGAACAAGTTCGACTTCCACGATTGAAATTTTAGGGGTAAGAATTAGCTGTACTCGTTAAAACTATTTGTGTACCATTTGCAATAATTTCTATACATCCTAAGCTAGGGTAGTCATTTACTTTTCGGTGAATGTCACTTAGCCCTTTTACAAAGCGATTGCAAAAGATGGCGATTGATACCAAATCTGTTTTCTGCCGTGCATATAATTCAGCAAATTACACCAGTCTCAATTTTGAGCAATTTTTAGGTCAATGTGAAGCAATTGCAAGATTAGATGAACCTGCAGTCTCAGGTGCTGCATTGGCGAATACCAGAGGAGCTTGGTACGCATGGCTGATTGCGATTGAGTCTATTCGATTTGGTCAATCAAACCCGCTTGCAAGTTTCTTGGTTAAACTTCCCAACGTATCAAGTTTTGATTCGATTTCCCTCTATGAAGAATCAATTAGTAAGCTTGTTGTCGATTTTAGAGAAAAACTTAGCCTCGCTGGGGACGTAAACCTAACGACTTCAAACCCGGATTACGTAATTATTTCGCGTGAGCTCGGTTATGCACTGCCAGATATTACAGGTGTGATTGCACCTGTTAACCTAGAGCAAATTGATACTTTTTATCGAAATTTTGTTGGCCGCTGTAATTTAGATCAGATAGTTGGGTATCTGGGTGCTAAGTCATCGGTTCGCCCGGATCGAAGAATTCAACTATTGCATGAAGGTAGCTTAACCAAAGCGATTTATACACACCTGCAAACAAGATTGTGGTTAATTAACCCAAAGGGTATTAAATACTATGCAGTATCAATGTCATTTGGTCCAGCCGATCTTGCGGGTCTAAAATCTGTGGCGACACACTCGATAGCGTCATCAGCAATGAAACCAGAACCAGCAATTGATATTGCGACGAGTGTGTTTGATACGCAAACGGCACATAGTTTCTTCAACCAAGTTCTGGTTTAATAGACTAAATTCACATATTAAAAATATTCTTTGAGTTTACTCACTACCGTTTATTTTCTTAAAAAAATCTTGAATGGTTAGCGCTATCCCATTTGCGGCGAGATATGGCACTCCATTCCCAATCGTTTTGAACATGTTTGTTAACGTCATATCGCTAGGTAATTCAAATTGCTTTGGTAATGACTGAATTGCTAACGCTTCTGCGGCGGAAATTCTTCTAGGCTCAGTCGGGTGAATATGCACCTCGTTATTTCCATATGCTGCTGTTGGTGAATAGCGATATCTGTGAAGACGTTTATATGATTTTCTACTAACATCTCCTTCTAAAACTGTTTGAAATTTAGCAAGTCCCGCCCTCGCAACAAAACAGTGGTTCGCATTTGGATGGGCTTTTACATTATTCTTGTCAAACCAGTATTGAATAGTGAGTTCTTCTGGCGTGTTTGTACTTTCGACAGACTCGCCAGCATCAGGCCAAATAAAATCAAAACCGCTTCGGTTTGGATATTTTGTTCTTGCAGTCCAATCAAAATTGTGTAGTAACGATTCATTTGAAATTTTCAATGATTTTGATAATTTCTTCTTTACGCCGAATAAAATAATTCGATCTCGGTCTTGAGCAACGCCATATTCAATTGAGTTAATTAATTTTTCCGTTAAAACATAGCCGGCCGTATTTAACTTCGATTTCAATTCCTCATAGAAGGCTCTATGTTTTGCGGTTCGCCATAAGCCTTTAACATTTTCAAAAACAAAAAAATCAGGACCCTGAGCAATAATCATTTCAATATAGGATCGTGATAGACGTCCATTATCGCCTTCTTGACCGCGATTTTTTCCAGCTACGGAAAAATCTGGACATGGTGGTCCACCAATAAAGCCAACGATTACATTTTCTTTTTTAAGGTCGGCTATATTTTCTGAAAGTTGTTTTTTTCCTTTCCCGATAAGGTAATCATTCTCATTGATGATGTGTATGCATCAATGCTTAAACCATTA